>NZ_JBEYXK010000017.1:0-107234 GCF_040645035.1 Streptomyces sp. NPDC046876
GTTTGAGGCTGGGGGTACCCCCAGCGGTAGCTGGGGGAGGGTCCGGGCGGAGCCCGGTTTCGGGAAGGGGTGGGACTGGGGAACGGCTCCGCGCAGTGGGGGACCCGCATGCGAAGGCCCGCGCGGTCCGCCATGGGCGGGGGCCGCGCGGGCCGCAGATTCACTCGTCCCGGTGGTGCGGGATCAGCCCGCTTCCTTGACCTGGGCCGCCGTCGGGGCGGTGCCGCCCAGGTGCGCCGGCAGCCACCACGAGTCCGTGGCGTCCTTCGGCTGGGCCGGATACGCGCGCTGCGCCGCCTCCAGCAGCTCCTGGACGCGCTCGCGCAGCCGCCGCGTGATCGCACCGGCGTACTGGTCCGTCGGGGCCTCGATCGGCTCGCCGACCCGCAGCGTCACGGGGATGTGGCTGCGCTTGAGGTCCTTCGGGCGGCCCTTGGTCCACAGCCGCTGCGTGCCCCACAGGGCCACCGGGATCAGCGGGACGCCGGCCTCCTGCGCCATGCGCGCGGCGCCCGACTTGAAGCTCTTCAGGGTGAACGACTGGGAGATCGTCGCCTCAGGGAACACGCCGATGATCTCGCCGGAGCGCAGCGAGTCCAGGGCGTGCTGGTAAGCCGTCTCGCCCTGCTTGCGGTCCACCGGGATGTGCTTCATCGCGCGCATCAGCGGGCCGGACACCTTGTGCCGGAACACCGACTCCTTCGCCATGAAGCGCACCAGCCGCTTCTGCGGCCGCGCCGTCAGTCCGGCGAAGATGAAGTCGAGGTAGCCGATGTGGTTCGACACCAGCACCGCCCCGCCCTTGCGCGGGATGTGCTCGGTGCCCTTCATGTCGATGCGGATGTCCAGGGCCCGGAAGAGGGTGTGGGCGGCACCGATCACCGGAGGGTAGACGAGCTCAGCCATGGTGGGGAGACCCCGCTTTCTGCCTGGGGAGGTTCTCCCGGCCGGAAGTTACGGCAGCGTAGGTACGCGGCCCTTGGGGATCGTGCCGCATCCGCGGGCTGCTGGCCAGCCCAGATGCTGCCGCCCGGGGAGATTCTCGTCACGCCGGGAATGCGGCGTGCGCCCCGGGCGCTCGGATCGGCGTACGAACGTACTTCAATGATGCGGGACGGCAAGTCCGGCGGTGACGGCGGGCGGGGGCGGCGGGGTTGACGATGACGGTGAGGGTGACGCGGCGGTGACGGTGACGGGAGAACGCGTGCACGGGGACGGGAACGAGGACGGCCGCGGACCGCTGGGCGCCGCCCAGCTGGGCGCGGAGCCGGGGGAGCGGGCCAGCCTGGTGCAGTTCTCCAGTGCCTTCTGCCAGCCCTGCCGGGCCACCCGCCGCATCCTCGCCGAGGTGGCGGACATGGTCGACGGGGTCGCCCACATCGAGATCGACGCCGAGCGCAACCTGGACCTCGTGCGCACCCTCGGCATCGAGAAGACCCCGACCGTGCTCGTCCTGGACGCGGCCGGCCGGATCGTGCGCCGCGCGGCCGGGATGCCGCGCAAGGCCGACGTGATCGCCGCGCTGGGCGCCGCCGTATGACCGCCCGCGCGGTACGCCCGCCGGCGCCGGCGCCGGTACGCACGCCCGCACACAGCGTGACGCGCCTCGCATCTGACCGCCGCCGCTTGACTGTGTACACGGGAGATCGCCAGGCTGGCGGCATGCGGTACGAACTCCTGCTGTACGGACGGGTCCACGTGGACCTCGTCCGCCATGCGAGTGCGCGCTGTCGGGTCCGCTGAACGCCCCCGGCCCCCGACCCGATCCCCCCGCGCCCTCGCCCGCCGCGTCCGCGGCAGAAGGAAGCCTTCCCATGACGGCCCCGACCGCCACCACGGCCCAGTCCGCCCACACCGCACCCTTCGGCTCCGCCCTGCCCGGCTCGCCCGAGCTGCTCCGCTCGGTCTTCCGGCAGCACGCCGCGGGCGTCGCCGTGATCACCGCCGAGGCCGGCGGGCGGCCGGTCGGGTTCACCGCCACCTCGCTCAACTCGGTCTCCGCCGACCCGCCGCTGCTGTCGTTCACCATCTCGACCGGCTCCTCCAGCTGGCCCGCGATACGCGACAGCGACCACCTCGGCGTCCACATACTCGGCGAGCACCAGCAGGAGCTGGCGGGCCTGTTCGCCCGCAGCGGCGCCGACCGCTTCGGCCCGGCCACCGGCTGGGCGCCGGGTCCGCACGAGGTGCCGCTGCTGGACGGTGTGCTGGCCTGGCTGGTGTGCCGCGTGGTGGCGCGGGTCCCGGCCGGCGCCCACCGGGTGATCATCGCGGAGGCGGTCGTCGGGGACCCGGCCGGCGAGGGCCGCCCGCTGCTGTACCACCAGGGGCGCTTCAACGCGCTGCGCGACTGAATCGTCCCTGCTGGGGCGGGTTCGGGTGGCGTTGGACAGATCACAGTTCACCGGCCTTGCCTCCGGGACGGACCCACGGTGTACTGACGAGTAACATTCCCTTCGGAGCGCGGGCCGCCCCGACCGGGATCAGCCCGAAAAAGGCGCCTATGCTGCCTGCACAAGGCGGTATCAGTAACAAGACGATGCGGTAGGAGAGCCGGCGTGAGCCTGAGGATCGTTGTCTGTGTGAAGTACGTGCCCGACGCCACCGGCGACCGGCACTTCGCCGATGACCTGACGGTCGACCGCGACGACGTCGACGGTCTGCTGTCGGAGCTCGACGAGTACGCCGTCGAGCAGGCGCTGCAGATCGCCGAAGACGCCGACGACGCCGAGATCACCGTCCTGACGGTGGGCCCCGAGGACGCCAAGGACGCCCTGCGCAAGGCGCTGTCCATGGGTGCCGACAAGGCCATCCACGTCGAGGACGACGACCTGCACGGCACCGACGTCATGGGCACCTCGCTGGTGCTGGCCAAGGCCGTCGAGAAGGCCGGCTACGACCTGGTCATCACCGGCATGGCCTCGACCGACGGCACCATGGGTGTCCTCCCGGCGATCCTGGCCGAGCGTCTGGGCGTCCCGCAGGTCACCCTGCTCTCCGAGGTCAAGGTCGAGGACGGCACCGTCACCGGCCGCCGCGACGGCGACTCCGCGAGCGAGCAGCTCGAGGCCTCCCTCCCGGCGGTCGTCTCCGTGACCGACCAGTCCGGCGAGGCCCGCTACCCGTCCTTCAAGGGCATCATGGCCGCCAAGAAGAAGCCGGTGGAGTCCTGGGACCTGTCCGACCTCGAGGTCGAGGCGGAAGAGGTCGGCCTCGAGGGCGCCTGGACCGCGGTGGACTCCGCGGCGCAGCGTCCGGCCCGTACGGCCGGCACGATCGTCAAGGACGAGGGCGAGGGCGGCAAGCAGCTGGCCGAGTTCCTGGCCGGCCAGAAGTTCATCTAAGAGCTTCAGCCAGCACCCTCTCGATCCCCCTGACTACTTCGCATTCCGCAGGAGCATTCCATGGCTGAAGTCCTCGTCTACGTCGACCACGTGGACGGCGCCGTCCGCAAGCCCACCCTCGAGCTGCTGACCCTGGCCCGCCGCATCGGCGAGCCCGTCGCCGTCGCCCTCGGCGCCGGTGCCGAGAACACCGCCGCCGCGCTCGCCGAGCACGGTGCGGTCAAGGTCCTCACCGCCGACGCCCCCGAGTTCGCCGAGTACCTCGTCGTACCGAAGGTGGACGCGCTCCAGGCCGCGTACGAGGCCGTTTCCCCGGCCGCCGTGCTGGTCCCCTCCTCCGCCGAGGGCAAGGAGATCGCGGCCCGCCTCGCCGTCCGCATCGGCTCCGGCATCATCACCGACGCCGTGGACCTGGAGGCCGGTGACGAGGGTCCGGTCGCGACGCAGTCCGCGTTCGCCGCGTCCTTCACCACCAAGTCCCGCGTGTCCAAGGGCACCCCGGTCATCACCGTCAAGCCGAACTCGGCCCCGGTCGAGGCCGCCCCGGCCGCCGGCACCGTCGAGGCGCTCGCCGTCACCTTCGGCGCCCTGGCCACCGGCACCAAGGTCACCTCGCGCACCCCGCGCGAGTCGACCGGCCGCCCCGAGCTGACCGAGGCCGCGATCGTGGTCTCCGGCGGCCGCGGCGTCAACGGCGCCGAGAACTTCGGCCTCATCGAGGCCCTGGCCGACTCCCTCGGTGCGGCCGTCGGCGCCTCGCGCGCCGCCGTCGACGCCGGCTGGTACCCGCACTCCAACCAGGTCGGCCAGACCGGCAAGTCGGTCTCCCCGCAGCTGTACATCGCCTCCGGCATCTCCGGCGCGATCCAGCACCGGGCCGGCATGCAGACCTCGAAGACCATCGTGGCCATCAACAAGGACGCCGAGGCCCCGATCTTCGAGCTGGTCGACTACGGCGTGGTCGGCGACCTCTTCGAGGTCGTCCCGCAGCTGACCGAGGAGATCAAGGCGCGCAAGGGCTGACCTGCGCAACTACTCCGTCACGGGGCCGTGTGGTGTTTCTCACCGCACGGCCCCGAGTCGTATGCCCGGCGGGCCGGAGGGACCATTGACGGAGCGGAACCCCGTGACTAAATTCTGCTATGCGGAGCTAGGCTTCCGTGAAGCGGAAAAGAGGAGAGTGCACGATGGGTCAGCAGGAGAAGGTGGCGACGAGCCTCGCAGGCGCGGTCAGCGAGGGCATCAGCGCCTCCCTCGCCCCGGTGGACGCGGAGCTCGCGCGCCACTACCCGGGTGACCCCGGCACCCGCCAGCCCATCCACACCGTCTACGTACCCGGTGACGTCTTCACCGCCGAGACCATCCGCTCCTGGGGCGACCAGGCCCTCGCCGCCCTCGACGAGCACGCCCCGGACGCCGCCACCTTCGCCAAGGTGCTGGGCATCAGCGACGAACTGGCCGTCCCCGTCTACGACCGCGTCCGCGCCAAGCTGCAGCGCGAGCCCATCGAGGACCTCCGCATCGACTTCGAGGACGGCTTCGGCGTCCGCTCCGACGAGGAGGAGGACCAGGCCGCCGCCCGCGCCGCGCGCCTCGTCTCCGTAGCCTTCTCCAACGGCACCAACGCCCCGTACATGGGCATCCGCATGAAGTGCATGGAGTCCAACGTCCGCGACCGCGGCATCCGCACCACCGACATCTTCCTGTCCGGGCTCCTCGAGCACGGCGGCCTGCCCGAGGGCCTCGTCCTCACCCTCCCCAAGGTCACCTACGCCGAGCAGGTCAGCGCCTTCGTCAAGCTGCTGGAGGCCTTCGAGACCACCCGCGGCCTGCGCCCGGGCCGCATCGGATTCGAGATCCAGATCGAGACCAGCCAGTCGATCCTCGCCTCCGACGGCACCGCCACCGTGGCCCGCATGATCGAGGCCGGCAAGGGCCGCGCCACCGGCCTGCACTACGGCACCTTCGACTACAGCGCCTGCGTCGGCGTCTCCGCGGCCTACCAGGCCAGCGACCACCCGGCCGCCGACCACGCCAAGGCGATCATGCAGGTAGCCGCCGCCGGCACCGGCGTACGCGTCTCCGACGGCTCGACGAACGTCCTGCCCATCGGCACCACGGAGAAGGTCCACGAGGCCTGGAAGCTGCACTACGGCCTGACCCGGCGCGCCCTGGCCCGCGCCTACTACCAGGGCTGGGACATGCACCCGGGCCACCTGCCGACCCGCTACGCGGCCGTCTTCACCTTCTACCGCGAGGGCCTCGAGGCCGCCGCGGCCCGCCTCAAGGCGTACGTCGCGAAGATCGAGGGCGACGTGATGGACGAGCCCGCCACCGCGAAGGCGCTCGCCGGGTACCTGGTCCGCGGCCTCGACTGCGGCGCCGTCGGCACCGACGAGGTCACCGCCCTGACCGGCCTGACCCGCGCCGAACTCGACGCCTTCGCCATCCCGCGCCGCTCGGCCACCCTGACCGCCACGGCCTGACCGAGCCCCGATACCGCCCGGCCCCGGACTGCGATCACCGGGGCCGGGCCTGCCTCGTGCCGGTGCCCGGCCGGAGGAGACGGTTCCGGCCGGGCACCATCCCCTTCACAGCGGGCCCATGACCCACAGGTGAAGGACGCCGTCGGCGCCGGCCGTGGCAAGCAGGCTGCCGTCCGGCGAGAAGGCCAGGCCGTTCACGGTCCCGTCGTGACCGGTCAGCGCCGAGCCGACGCGCTGCCCCGTGGCCGGGTCCCACAGCAGGGTCACCCCGTCCTGGCCGGCGGTGGCGAGCAGGGTGCCGTCGGGCGAGAACGCGAGGTCGTTCACCACGGACTCGTGGGCCGTCAACGGCCCGGCGTGCTGCCTGCCGGTGTTCAGGTCCCAGAGCCGCACGCTGGTGCCCGCGTGCGCCGTGGCCAGGATCCGGCCGTCCGGCGAGAACGCCATCTCCCGGCCGGGGAACGGTCCGCCGACCGGTCGGGGCGTGCCTGGATGCCACACCAGGACCCGGCCTTCGGTGTCCGCCGTGGCCAGTCGGCGTCCGTCGGCGGAGAGGGCGATTCCTGTGACTGCGCCCGCCTCGTCGCCGAGCGGTGCATCGATCGGGCGTCCGTCGGACGCGTCCCGCAGCTGCACCAGGCCGTCCACCCCCAAGGACCACACGCGCCGTCCGTCCGAGGAGAAGGCGAGCTGCTTGGCGAGGAACTCCCCGGTCGGCCATTCGCGCCGGACCATGCCGCTCACCGGGTCGCGCAGCCAGACGGTCCGGCCGGGGCAGGCGCCGGCCAGCAGGGCGCCGTCGGGGGAGAAGGCCAGACACGGCGGGTAGACCGTTGCCGCGGCCGTCAACGGCGCGAGCGGCTTCCGGGTGACGGGGTCCCACACCCGCAGCGACGCCCCCGCGGTGGTGGCGGCGATGACGCGTCCGTCCGGTGAGAAGGCCATGCGCACGAAGGCGCGCTCGGCCTGTACGGGTGGCAGTCGGACCGCCGTGCGCTCGCGAAGCGCCCCCGCCAGAGCCCTGGCCGCCAGCGGGGCCGCTGGCCGCGCGCCGACCCGTTCGTAGATCAGGACGCCGCCCTCCGAGGCGGCGGCCAGCAGCTGCCCGTCCGGAGAGAAGGCGACGGCCTCGACCCCGTGCGTGTGGCCCCGCAGCGCAGGTCCGACGGCCCGCCCTGCGACTGTGTCCCACAGCCGTACGGTCCTGTCGTGGGAGCCGGTGGCGAGCAGACGGCCGTCGGGTGAGAACGCCAGCGCGAAGATGGTCTCGGCGTGGCCGGCCATCGGCGGCCCGTCTCGGCCAGCCGTCATGTCCCACAGTGTCACCCGGCCGTCCTCGTAGCCGAGGGCGAGGAGCCGTCCGTCAGGGGAGAAGGCGGTCAGCTCGGGGGTGCCGGACCCGGCCGCGAGCGCAGCACGGGGGAGGGTCTCCTTGCCGATCAGGTCCCACACGCGTCCGCCGCGCGTGGCCGCCAGGAGGCGCCCGTCGGGGACGAAGGCGGCGGTGTCGATGTGGTCGCTGTCGCTGTCGCCGCCGTGAACGAGGACGATCGAGCGGCGCCCGACGTCCGGACCGGACAGGCGCACCGTCCCGTCGAGTTCGATGGTGGCGGCCGCGCTTCCGGTGCGAGCACAGGCGATGGCGGTGACGGGCGTGGAGTGGAAGACCGCCGGTCGGCTGGGGAGACCTGTGGACGGGGCGAACCAGCGGAGGGTCAGCGGATCCCGCGCATCCCTGGCGATCAGCATGCCGTCGGATGCGAAGGCGAGCGGGTGTGTGGCGGAAAGGGGCGGCAGGATCGCCAGCCCCGTCGTCGTGTCCCACAGCCGGACCACGTCGCCGCCCGCCGAGGCCAAGTGCCGCCCGTCGGGGGAGAAGACGACGTCCAGGGCGGGGGCTGCGTCGCCCGTGAGGTGGTGCCGCAGGACGTACGGGCCCGGATCCGAGAGATCCGAGCCCGCGGGGAGAGGGATGCGAGCGGAGTCGGGAAAGGCGGAAGACCTGTTCGGTGCGGGGGTCGCGGTAGCTGCGTTCGACCGGGCGTGCTCCCGCGACTCGTACGTGCGGGGCGCTTCGACGGGCACGGGGCGGGGCGTTGCCGTTCCCGGCTCCGCGCGCGCCTCCCGGTCCCGTGCGGGTACGGAGCGTACCGTCACGGCAGGCTGGAGCGCGGCCAGTTGCTGCCAGCGCTGCCGCCACACCACCAGTTCCGGCGCGGTGTGGGAGGGGACCGCGGTTTCTCGCCCGTACTCGTCGTACGCGTACAGCATCCGTACCAGTCCCATGAACGTGTCGGCCCGGACGAGCCGCCTGCCGTTGAAGACATCGCTCTGGGTGGCGACCGACAGCCGGATCCCGGTGCCGGAGGCATCGGCGCGGGCGACGAGGTCCCGGTACGAGGGCTTGCCCCGTTCGATCCGTAATCGGTTCAGATCGCCTGCGAGCGCGGCGAGTGCCTCCTCGAACGCGCCGTGCGACTGCCGTTCCATGTCCCCCCTTGACCGGTGTGGCGGCCCAGGTTAGAACACCTGCCGTGGACCGGTCCCGAACTTTCCGGAACACCGCTGAACGGCTCGGGTGTTCTGCCGAACACGCCTGCCGTTCGGGGGAGTTTCGCCGCGATCCGCCGCGGATCACTTCGTTCCGTTCGTGCCTGCCGCAGGCCGGGTCGGGTGTGCAATCGAGCCATGACCACTTCACCGAACACAGAGCAGCCGTTCCTGTCCCTGCACACCGCCGTGGTGCTGATCGGCGCCCTGATCACCGGCCTCGTCGTCGGCGGGTTGAGCCGCGCGGGCGGCGTGCACCCCGCCCTGGCCGTGCTCGCCGGGCTCACCGCCGGAGGTGGGGCCGTGCCCGTCCTGCGGGGGCTCATCCGGTGAGCGGTCAGGCGGGCGGGGGCAGTTCGCCCGAGCCGCGGGGGATCAGGCGCGTCGGGAGTTCGATGCGGGTCGGCGGGAGGGCCGAGCCGCCGAGGCGCTGGAACAGGCGGTCCGTGGCCACCCGGCCCAGGGCCGCCGGGTCCTGGGCGACCACGGTGACACCGGGCCGCAGCAGGTCGGCCAGCTCGAAGTCGTCGAAGCCGACCAGCGCCACCGGCCGCGGGTGCCCGGCCAGGACCCGTACCACGGTCACCGTCACCCGGTTGTTTCCGGCGAACAGCGCGGTGACCGGCTCCGGACCCGTGAGCATGGCGCGGGCCGCGGCCGTGACCCGCTCCGGCGTCGTCGGCCCGAGCGAGACCCAGGACTCCGCCACCGCAAGGCCCGCGTCCGCCATGGCCGCACGGTAGCCCCCCAGCCGCTCCGTCGCCGTGTGGATGCGGGGCTGGTCGCCGATGAACCCGATCCGCCGGTGGCCGCCCGCGATCAGGTGCGCGACGCCCTCGCGGGCACCGCCGCGGTTGTCCGACAGCACCACGTCCGCCTCGATCCGGCCCGCCGGGCGGTCCACGAACACCGTGGCCACTCCGGCCTTCATCTCCGGCTCCAGGTAGCGGTGGTCGTCGCCCGCCGGGATCACGACCAGCCCGTCGACCCGCCGTGCGCACAGCGCCAGCGCCAACTCCCGCTCCCGGTGGGGGTCCTCGGCGCTGGACCCGTTGATCAGCAGCGCCCCGTGCGCGCGGGCCACCTCCTCCACGGCCCGGTTCAGCGGCCCGTAGAACGGGTCGGCGAGGTCCTCCAGGATCAGCCCGACGGTGGCGGTGCGGCCCTTGCGGAGCACCCGCGCACTGTCGTTGCGGCGGAAGCCGAGCGCCTCGATGGCCTCCTGGACCCGCCGGACCGTGTCGGGCGTGACCCCCGCCTCGCCGTTGACCACCCGTGACACCGTCTTCAGTCCGACCCCTGCGCGGGTCGCGACGTCCTTCATGGTGGGCCGGGTGCCGTAGCGGGGGTCGGACGACGGGCGGCGGGTCTGTGGCACGGGACGGAAACCTCCGGGGGCACGACGGGCGGTTGGGCGGGCGGGTGCGGCTGCGGTCTCGAGGATAAGCACGCGGGGCCGTACGCGGGTTTCCGTGGCAGGGTGGTGCGGGCAAGCCACTGGGGGCTTTTGACGAGCCGTGGGGAGAGGGGTAGACGTGATTGTCTGGATCAACGGCACATTCAGCGCCGGGAAGACCAGCACGGCCCGGGAACTGACCAGGATCCTCCCGGACAGCACCCTGTACGACCCGGAGCTCGTCGGCGACGCACTGCGCCGGCTCCTGCCGCGCAAGCGCCTCGCGGAGGTGAGCGACTACCAGGACCTGCCGAGCTGGCGGCGCCTGGTCGTGGACACCGCCGCGGCGATGCTCGCGGAGCTGGGCGGGGTGCTGGTGGTGCCGATGACGCTGCTGCGCCAGGAGTACCGGGACGAGATCTTCGGAGGGCTGGCGGCGCGCCGGATACCGGTGCGCCACGTGCTGCTCGCCCCGGCGGAAACGATCCTGCGCCACCGCATCGCGACCCGCCGGGAGCCGGGCAGCCCCGAGGAGGTGGACCTCCACGTCCGGCAGTGGGCGTACGACCACATCCCCGTCTACCGGCAGGCCCTCGGCTGGCTGACGGCCGACGCCCACGTCATCGACAACGGCACCCTCAGCGTGCGGCAGACGGCGGAGCTGATCGCCGAGGCCGTGCGCACGGAGGCCGCCGGGATCTGCGACATCGTCCAGACCCCGGAGCCGACCCGGGAGACGGTGGCGGCCGGGGTGCTGCTCTTCGACGACGAGGACCGGGTGCTCCTGGTGGATCCGACGTACAAGCCGGGCTGGGAGTTCCCGGGAGGCGTCGTCGAGGCGGGGGAGGCGCCCGCCCGCGCCGGGGTGCGGGAGGTCGCGGAGGAACTCGGCATCGACCTCGACCGCGTACCCGGCCTGCTCGTCGTGGACTGGGAGCCGCCGGTGCGTCCGGCCTACGGCGGCCTGCGGCTGCTGTTCGACGGGGGCCGGCTGTCCGCCGGGGCGGCGGCCCGGCTCCGGCTGCCGGGACCGGAGCTGCGGGCCTGGCGGTTCGCCACCGAGGCGGAGGCCGCCGAGCTGCTGCCGCCCGTACGCTACGAGAGGCTGCGGTGGGCGCTGCGGGCGCGCGAACGCGGACGCCCCCTGTACCTGGAGGGCGGCGCGCCCACGCCGTAGCCGCCGGCGCGGCCGCACGGGCCGGGGCCGGGACGGCCCCGGCCGGGCCCCGGGTCAGGGCAGCGCCGGCTCGGCGGTCGACGCCGCGTGCAGCACGGCCGCCGCATCCGCGGTCAGCGGATCCCCGTGGCCGAAGCAGGCCACGGCCGGAGCCAGCGCCGCCAGGCGGCGGAAGGAGGCCTGCGCCTGCTCCCGGTCCACGTTGAAGACGCCGAGCATCACCTGGCCGACGCCCGCGATGCAGTCCCCCGCGAACAGCACCCCGTGGTGGGGGAGGTGGATGCCGATGCTGCCCGGCGTGTGGCCGGGCGCGTGCACGACCACGGCGCCGTCGCCGAACGGCAGCACCTCGCCGTCCTCGACCTCCTGGTCGACCCGGGTCGGCGGCGCCTGGGGAACCGTCATCGCGTGCTCGTAGTAGGGCAACTCCCAGTCCAGCAGGACCGGATCGGGGACGGGCCGCTCGCCCCGGATCACCGGCGCCTCCAGCCGGTGGGCCACCACCCGGGAGCCCCACCGGCCGGCGAGGTCCTCGGCGGCGCCGATGTGGTCGCCGTGGCAGTGCGTCAGCACGATCCGCTCCAGGCGCGCCGGGTCCAGCCCGAGCGAGCGGATGGCCTCCTCGATCTCCGGGGCGGCCCCGGCGTGGCCGGAGTCGACCAGGGTCAGGTCCTCACCGTCGCGCCACAGGTAGGCCTGGCCGATCGGGAAGCGCAGCATGTACAGCCGTTGGGGTATGACCTTGACAAGATCCATGCACCGACCGTACGAGGGCCGGCTCCGCTCCCGGAACCGCTTTCACCGGCAGCGGAGTTCGCCCGTAGCGCAGGCGCGCCGCCCGTCTCCGCGGTGGCGGGCGACGGGCGGCGCGGCCGCGGTGCGGGCAACGGGCCTGCGGGGCCCGCCGCCTCAGGCGCCCTTGGACGCCGCGTAGTTGAGGAGGAAGTGGGCCTCGGCCACCGACAGGCGCTCCAGCTCCTCCGGGGAGACGCTCTCGTTCACCGCGTGGATCTGCGCCTCCGGCTCGCTCAGACCGATCAGCAGCATCTCCGCCTCCGGGTACAGCGAGGTCAGCGTGTTGCACAGCGGAATCGATCCGCCCATGCCGCTGACCTGCATCTCCTGGCCGGGGTACGCGAGCTCCAGGGCGGCCGCCATCGAGGCGTACGCCGGGCTGGTGGTGTCCGCCTGGAACGGCTGGCCCTGGCCGACGACCTCCACGTCCAGGTGCGCCTTCCACGGCGTGTGCGCCACCAGGTGCGCCTCCAGCAGCTTGATCGCCTCGGCGGTGTCCACGCCCGGCGGCACCCGCAGGCTGATCAGCGCCGACGCGCTCGCGTGCACGGACGGGGTCGCGCCGACCACCGGCGGGCAGTCGATGCCGAGGACCGTGACGGCCGGGCGGGCCCACAGCCGGTCCGCGATCGTGCCCTCGCCGATCAGCTCCACGCCGTCCAGCACCTTCGCGTCGGACCGGAAGTCCTCCTCCGGGTACTGCAGGCCCTCCCACACCGCGTCCGCCGCGAGCCCGTCCACCGTGGTCGAGCCGTCCGCCGCGCGCAGCGAGTCCAGCAGCCGGATCAGGGCCGCCAGCGCGTCCGGGGCGACACCGCCGAACATGCCCGAGTGCAGGTTGCCGCCCAGCGTGTCGATCTTCACCTTCAGCAGGCACATGCCGCGCAGGGTGGCCGTCACCGTCGGCAGGCCGAGGCGGAAGTTGCCCGCGTCGCCGATGACGATCGTGTCGGCGGCCAGCAGCTCCGGGTGGGCCTCGGCGTACTGCTGGAGGCCGCCGGTGCCCTGCTCCTCCGATCCCTCGACGATCACCTTCACGCTCACCGGCACCCCGCCGTTGGCCTTCAGCGCGCGCAGCGCCAGCAGGTGCATGATGAACCCGCCCTTGCAGTCCGCGGCGCCGCGCCCGTACCAGCGGCCGTCGCGCTCGGTCAGCTCGAAGGCCGGGGAGATCCAGGCGGCGTCGTCCAGCGGCGGCTGCACGTCGTAGTGCGCGTACAGCAGCACGGTCGGCGCGCCCTCCGGGCCGGGCAGGAAGCCGTACACCGACTGGGTCCCGTCCGGGGTGTCGAGCAGCGCCACGTCCTGGAACCCCTCGGCGCGCAGCGCGTCCGCCACCCAGTTCGCCGCGCCCTCGCTCTCGCTCTTGGGGAACTGCGCCCAGTCCGCCACCGACTGGAAGGCCACCAGCTCGGTCAGCTCCTGCTTGGCGCGGGGCATCAGCGAGGCGATGGTCTCGGCGATCGGATTCTGGGACATGGGCACGCTCCTCTTGGGTGCGACGTTGTCGTCTGTGTACGCCTCCCGCATCCGCGTGGTGGGCGCATGCCGGGATGGGGCGCAGGTCAGTCCGATCCTCGCACAGCAGGACGGGCCTCAGGCGCGCCGTAGGATTTCCCCGGCATCGGAGCAACGCATGATCAGGAGCAGCAGCACATCGTGAGCAGCGACGAAAGCACCGTCGACGGAGCCGACGCAGCAGGGCGGGCCGCCGCCGGGGCGGGGGACGAAGTGGCCGGGGGGACCGGCGAGGTGTGGGACGTGGTCGTGGTCGGGGCCGGCCCGGCCGGGGCCTCGGCGGCGCATGCCGCCGCGGCGGCCGGGGCACGCGTCCTGCTGCTGGAGAAGGCGGAGCTGCCGCGGTACAAGACGTGCGGCGGCGGCATCATCGGCCCGTCGCGCGACGCGCTGCCGCCCGGGTTCACGCTTCCGCTGAAGGACCGCATCCACGCGGTCACCTTCACGCTGAACGGGAAGCTGACCCGCACCCGCCGCTCCAAGCACATGCTGTTCGGACTCATCAACCGGCCCGAGTTCGACGCCGGCCTGGTCGCGGAGGCGGAGAAGGCGGGCGCGACGGTGCGTACGGGCACGGCGGTCGCCCGGGTCGAGCAGCACGGCGCGGCGGTGCCCGACCGGCGCACGGTCGCCGTGGTGCTGGCCGACGGCGAGACCGTCCTGGCGCGGGCGGTGGTCGGCGCGGACGGCAGCGCGAGCCGGATCGGCGCCCACGTCGGGGTCGAGATGGACCAGGTGGACCTCGGCCTGGAGGCGGAGATCCCCGTCCCGGCAACGGTGGCCGAGGACTGGAAGGGGCGCGTGCTCATCGACTGGGGCCCGCTGCCCGGCAGCTACGGCTGGGTCTTCCCCAAGGACGACACCCTGACGGTCGGGGTCATCTCGGCCAAGGGCGACGGCGCGGCGACCAAGCAGTACCTGGAGGACTTCATCGCCCGGCTGGGGCTGGCCGGCTTCGAGCCCGCCGTCTCCTCCGGCCACCTGACGCGCTGCCGCAAGCCGGACTCGCCGCTGTCGCGGGGCCGGGTGCTGGTGGCGGGCGACGCGGCCGGACTGCTGGAGCCGTGGACCCGCGAGGGCATCTCCTTCGCGCTGCGCTCGGGCCGGCTGGCCGGCGAATGGGCCGTGAAGCTGTCCGAGGCGCAGGACGCGGTCGACGCGCGGCGCCAGGCGCTCAACTACGCCTTCGCGATCAAGGCGGGCCTCGGCGTCGAGATGAGCGTCGGCAAGCGGATGCTGACCCTCTTCGAGGCCCGGCCGGGCCTGTTGCACGCGGCGCTCACCGGCTTCCGCCCGGCGTGGCGGGCGTTCGCCCGGATCACACGGGGCGCGACGACCCTGGCCGAGCTGGTGAACACGTACCCGCTGGCCCGCAAGGCGCTGCACCTCCTGGACGACAGGCAGGCGCGGACGGACGCGAAGGCGGCCGGAGGCGGCCCGGGCGAGGTCTGAGGCGCGAAGCCGCCGTCTGACGCCCGGGCGAGGCCTGCGGCCGAAGGCGGACCCGGCGGCCCAGCAGGTTCAGGGGAGTGGCGGTCTTGCCCGGAGTTCCGGGCGGGGCCGCCACTGCGTCGCATCCGCGGTTCAAGCCGCGCCCGTCTTGTCGGTGATCCGGAAGGCGATGACGTCGACTTCGTCGGTTCCGGTCAGATCCGGGTAGTGGCCCTCGAGGGCTTCCCGGAGTTCGGCTGCGGTCGTCAGCCCCTCGGCCTGTGCGTCCTGGTCGGTGAGGTCGCTGACCAGGCAGTGCCTGATGCCGGTCACCTCTGCCGGCAGGACGACTTCGGGGTCGCTCTCGAACACCAGCCGTGCCGGGCCGAGCCGGGCCGGGTCCCGGAAGCGGGTGGTCTTGGTCTTGGCGCCGGAGCGGACGACTTCGAGGTAGCGGGGGTTGAACCGGATGATCGGGGGACCGGTCGTCTCGGGGTCCTGGTAGAGCGATGGGTCGAGACCGTTCATGCCCGTCTCCGGGGTCCATCGCTGGACCAGCGGCATCAGGTCGGCGGCGAGCACGGACCTGAGCCCCGCGGGCGTGGGCACGATGACGCGCATGGTGGGGTAGTAGTCCACGAAGACCTGCCGATCGCGCCCGCACGGGCCGATGACCCCGCGCCCGTGGTTTCCCACGGCGACGATGCAGCGCATTTGGCGGGCGCCCTGGGCTCGCGCGGCTCCCAGGGCCACGAGTTCGGCGCAGGGGCCGCCGGTGAAGTGGTAGAGGTTCACGCCGGCGAACATCCGGTAGTCGGCGGCCATGACCGCGGCGCCCACCGTGTGGATCCCGTCTTCGTCGGGCCCGGCGTCGGTATGCGCGTCTATGGTGCGGCGTGCCAGCTCCACGAGCTCACGCTCGTCATCATCGAGAACTCGCGCAGACGACGGTACGTACACCTCTTCGACCTTCCCTTCCTTCAGCAGTCGCCCAAGATCATTTCACGCCGTGCAGGCGGGCTCCACAGGGTTTCGGCTCACCTCGGCCGGCCCCCTGTGGCGGTCCCCGTGGGCAGGGATGCAGCGCCCGGGCTGAGGCTGGTCGTGATCACGGACGACGATCCGGGGCCGGTCCGCGATGGACCTCACCGCCCGTCCTCCGCGCGCGGAGAGCTGCTGTCCACCGTGGAGTTCACGGTGCAGACGCTCGCGCCGCCGGCGACTTCAACGCGACCTCCAGCGCGAGCCGACCTACGACGGACTGCGCGCCGCCGAGGCGAAGGGCAGTAAGGGCGCTCCGCCCCGCCGTGGCGGCCGACAAGACCGGCACCGTCCGCACCGGGTACCTGGAAGGCCGCTCGATCGCCGCCCTCGCCCGCGACCACGGGGTCAGTCGCGGCGCGATTCGCACGGCCGTCGCCGACCTCCTGCCCGACCGCACCTCGATCGAGGAGAACCTCCCGGCCCCAGAGCTGCCAGTGACCCTCGACGTGCCTGCCCGGCAAGGTCGCCGACTTCCTCCGCGCCGCCGAGCCGGGGCCTGTCGAGCGCGCCGCGCTCGACCAGGGCGTGACCGTACGGCGCGGCCAGGGCTCCACCCAGCGCGTGCACGGTCCTCGGGGCCGTTCAGCCGGAGACCGTGATGCGGAAGACCGGGTGGTCGGCGGCGGCCGCCTGGAGCTCGGCGTCGGAGGAGGTGGCGGTGACGCCCTGGAAGAACTGGTTGACCTGCCAGCCCCACCGCTCGAGGTAGGTGCGCAGCACCGGGGCCTTCTCGGCCGGGTCGGTGAGCTCGGTGACCGTGAAGGTGCGCAGCTTGCGGCCCACGCGCAGTTCGCCGCCGCCCGCCACCCGCATGTTGCGGACCCACTGGGAGTGGCCGCGCGCCGAGACGAGGTACTGCTCGCCGCGGAAGGTGTGCGGGTTGACCGGAATCCGCTGCATCTTGCCGGAGGTGCGGCCGCGCACCGACAGCTCGGCGGAACCGGCGAGGCTGATCCCGAGGCGGGCCAGCTTCCCGAAGAGGGCGTTCAAGCGGGTGGCGAACGTGCCGGCCTGGGCGTAGTACGGGGTGGCGGGCGCGGTCATGGCTGCCTCCGGGGGCGATGGGGAGAGCGGTGCTCTCGCTTGAGATCAGTGTGCACGGATCGCCGCACCATTTCAAGAGCGGTGCTCTCGATTCGCATCGCCGCTCCAATTTTTGTGCACTGCTCTACCTGCGTGGCAGACTGGCGCCATGAGTACCGTGCGCGGGGCCCGGGAGCGGGCCCGTATCGAGGTCACCGCAGCCATCAAGGACGAGGCGCGCCGCATGCTCGCGGCCGAGGGCGCGGCCAAGCTCTCCCTGCGCGCCGTCGCCCGCGAGCTGGGCATGGTCTCCTCGGCCCTGTACCGCTACTTCCCGAGCCGGGACGACCTGCTCACCGCACTGATCGTCGACGCGTACGACAGCATCGGCGCGGCGGCCGAGGAGGCCGACGCCGAGGCCGTCGCCGCCGGTGCCCCGCCCCGCGAGCGGTGGATCGCGGTCGCCCGGGCGGTCCGCGCCTGGGCGCTGGAGCACCCGCACGAGTACGCCCTCATCTACGGATCCCCCGTCCCCGGATACAGCGCCCCGGTGGACACCATCGCCCCCGCCTCCCGCGTCGGCAACACCTTCATCGGCATCGTCCGCGCCGCCCACACCGGCCACGGCCTGGCCCTGCCGCCCCTGCCCGCCGCCCTGCGCCCCGAAGCGACCCGGATGACCGCGGACTTCGCCGAGGGCCTGCCGCCGGAGGTCACGGCCGCCCTGGTCGCGGCCTGGGCCCAGCTGGTCGGCCTGGTCTCGTTCGAGCTGTTCGGCCAGTTCAACCGCGTCGTCGAGGACCGCGACACCTTCTTCACCCACGCCACGGCCCAACTCGCCCACATGGTCGGCCTCCCGGCTGCGTGACGGGGATGCGGCGACGGGTGCGGTGGTCCCTCCGTATCGCGCAGCTGTCGGGTGCCTAACACCCGTCGCCGAGGTTGATCCCGGACGCGGCGGCCGAGTACACGACCCACAGCTGGATCAGCTCCATGGGAATCGCCAACACGCTGAACCACACGGTGGTGCCGGCAAGCAGTCCCGGCCAGGACTCCCCGAGTCGGAGGCCGTACCGGCCGCGCAGTCGGCGCGCGAGCAGCACGCATACTGCCACCGCCGCCACGCCGAGGACCACACCGGCCCAGCCGGCGGCGTACCCCGCCATCGGGTAGGGCAGATGCCGACAGGCTTCCTCCTGCCGGTCGGCCCACTCGTCCTGGATCCCCTGCGTGTGCAGGGAGGCCGCCACACCCGCCACGACCAGGACCGGCACCATCAGTGCTGCTGTCACGGTGCCGATGGTGACGTCGCGCGGGCGCGCGGCGGGCGCCTGCCGCGCCGTGCGGTGTGGGCGGCTAACCACAGTCACCGAGGATCGGCCCCGACACGTCGGGGCTGTAGGTGGTCCAGAGCATGAACAGTTCCAGCAGAATCGCCAGAACGTTGAGCATGGTGCAGACGAAAGCCAAGAGCCCCGGCCAGGTGTCCCAGAGCCGGAGGCCGCAGCGTCGGCGGATCCACCGGGCGAGCAGCACGCAGACGGCCATGGCCGACAGGCCGAGGAGCAGTCCCGACCACGCGACGACGTATTCCATCTTCGGGAAGGGCATGTGCCGGCAGGCCGCCTGCTGCCGGTGTACCCAGTCCATGTCGATGTCTTCGGCGCGCAACGAGGTGGCCACACCGAGAACGGTGAGGACCGGCCCGAGCAGTGCCGTGACCACCATGCCGGGCGTGACCGTGCGGCCCGGCGCAGCGCCCGACGCCGCGGCGGAGGAGGAGATTTCCATCAGTACCAATTCGGGTGGGGTCGGACGATGTGGATGCGCTGCTCGCCGCGGTTCCTGGTGGCGACGTGTTCGCGGCTGTCCAGGCTCACGTTCTGGAACGAGCTGGTGTGCTGGGTCAGTTTGACGTCACCGTCAGGTCCGGCCGTCGCGCACCGCTTCAGCGCCGCGGCGGAGGCCCAGCCGTGGTGGCCGTCGGCTGCCGTGTCGCTCGAGTCGAGGGATTTGCGGAGGTTCTCCAGCGCCTTTGCGGCCGCGGAGTCGGTCCCTCCTGCGCTTTGCCGCACGTAGTGCGTCTTGATGTGTATGTCCACGAAGTCCCCCATGAGTGGTTTGGGGAACACCCTGGCGCCGACTACGTGTTCGGCTTGTCGCTGGTGTGGTGGAGCTCCGCGCCGCTGACGAGCAGGGCGCCCCCGCTCCTGTCGCGGGAACCGTGCAACGGTCGACGGTGCGGCTGGGCGCGCGTCGCATCACCGGAATGATCAGGAGGGGGAGCCCTGTCGTGGGTGGGGGAGTGTGTTCCTGCGGTGCGGGAGGAGCATGAAGCCGGACGGGACGCACGGCCCTGCAAGGGCGCCGGCTCCCGCGGGCCGCCCGGGTGGGGCGGCCCTTTTGCCGGGGCGGCGTCGGTGGCCGGGTCAGATGCCGGCCGTCTCCGTCCAGAGGTGGGCCAGGGACTCGTCGCCCGTGATGCCCGGGCCCGTCAGCGGGAGCCGGTTCCACAGGGCCGCGTACAGCCAGGCCGCGTCGGCGGTCACCTCGCAGTCCGCCGGGCCCGCGTCGCCGAGGACAGCGCGGGGCGGCTCCTGCGACAGGTGGACGGTCCACACCGCGCCCGTGTCGGCGGCCCGGATCCGCAGCGTCCGCGGTCGGTCCGTCCGTACGCGGCTGCGAGGGCGGGCGTGGAAGCCGGTGAGCAGCTCGTCCACGCCGTCCTCGGCGAACTCCGGGGCCACCGGCGAGAAGGCCAGGCCGAGCGCCGCCTCGGCGTCCATCCGGTGCACGGTGGTCTCGTGCGCCTGGCGCCGCGCCCAGAACGCCAGCGGCGACGGCGGGGCCGTCGGCAGGAAGGTCCAGCACTGGACGTCGGCCGGCGCCTCGGCCAGCGTCCGGACCAGGGCCGCATGCCCCTCCCGAAACCAGGACAGCAGCTCGGCGCCCACCAGCTCGGGCGCCTCGGGGAACGGGCCCGGCTCCACGGCCGCGTCCCGCACGTACGAGGCCGCCCAGCGGTGCACCGCGCCGGTGTGCCGCAGCAGGTCGGTGATCCGCCACGAGGGGCACGTGGGCACCAGGGCGTCCGTCCCCGCCCGTTCCGCCTGCTCGGCGAGCAACTCGCCCTCCCGCTCCAGGGTCTCCACGAATTCGGTGATCTTCATATGGGCAGTCTTCCAGCCACCACCGACAATGGGGGCATGAACGGGGAACTCTTCCCGCGCGAGCGGACCGAGATCGTCCCCGGCGCCGTGCACGTGCCCGACTGGCTCGGCCCCGGCCGCCAGCGCGAGCTGCTGGCCGCCTGCCGGGTGTGGGCGCGGCCGCCCGCCGGACTGCGTACGGTCCGCACCCCGGGCGGCGGCACGATGACCGCCCGCCAGGTCTGCCTCGGACTGCACTGGTATCCGTACGCGTACGCGCGCACCGTCGTGGACGGGGACGGAGCCCCGGTCAAGCCGATGCCGGGCTGGCTCGCGCAGCTGGGGCGCGATGCCGTGGCCGCCGCGTACGGCGAGGGCGTCGCCGTGCCCCCGTACGACATCGCGCTGATCAACTTCTACGACGGGGACTCCCGCATGGGCATGCACCGCGACGCCGAGGAGAAGTCCCCGGCGCCGGTGGTCTCCCTGAGCCTCGGGGACACCTGCGTCTTCCGCTTCGGCAACACCGACAACCGCGGCCGGCCCTACCGGGACGTGCAGCTGTGCAGCGGGGACCTCTTCGTCTTCGGCGGGCCGGCGCGGCTGGCCTACCACGGGGTGCCGAAGGTCCTGCCCGGCACCGGTCCGCGGGGGCTCGGGCTCAGCGGGAGGCTGAACATCACCCTCCGGGTCAGCGGGCTGGACCTGCCGGGCGGCTGACCGCCGGGCGGTCCCGGGTCGGCCGGGTCGCCGCGCACCCCGCCGATCATGCGAGGATCGCTGTCATGAACGGCAACGGGGCCCCGCCGCGGGTGGGGGACGGGACCACGGCATCCACGGCATCCACGGCGTCCGCAGCGTCCACGGAGTCCGCGGCTTCCGCGGGATCCGCGGCGTCCGCCAGGAGCAAGCTGGAGCGGGGCCGCGGCGCCCTCGGCCCGGCGCTGGAGCTCGTCCACACCGGCCGGGCCCCGACCCGGGCGGTCCTGACGGCCGAGCTCGGCGTCACGCGCGCCACCGCCGGGGCCGTCGCCGCCGAGCTGGAGGCGCTCGGCCTGATCCGCGTCGACTCCCGCCCCGGCGGCACGGGCGGCGGCGCCCAGGGCCGGCCCTCGCACCGGCTCTCCATCGACGAGAACGGCCCCGTGGCCCTCGCCGCACAGGTGCACCCGGACGGGTTCCGGGCCGCACTCGTCGGCCTCGGCGGGCGGATCGTCGCCACTGCGCCCGGCAAGATCACCGTCTCTGCGGACCCGGCGCAGGTGCTGGGCGCGGTCGTGGAGGCGGGCGCCGCCCTGCTCGCCGAGACCGGCCGGCGCTGCATCGGCGCCGGGCTGGCGGTCCCGTCGGCGGTCGCCGAGCCCGACGGTACGGCGCTCAACCCGCTGCACCTCGCCTGGCCGGCCGGTGCGCCGGTACGGGCCATCTTCGAGCAGCGCGTCAAGGCCGCCGGGATCGACGGGCCGGCCCTGGCCGGGAACGACGTCAACCTCGCCGCGCTCGCCGAGCACCGGCACGGCGCGGGCCGCAGCGCGCAGCACCTGCTGTGCGTGGCCACCGGGCACCGCGGGGTGGGTGGGGCCCTGGTACTGGACGGGCGCCTGCACAGCGGGAGTTCGGGCCTGGCGCTGGAGGTCGGCCACCTCACCGTCAACCCGGAGGGGCGGGCCTGCCACTGCGGGGGGCGCGGCTGCCTGGACGTGGAGGCCGATCCGCTGGCCTTCCTCACCGCGGCGGGCCGCACCCCGGGGCCGGAGGTGTCGCTGCTCCAGCAGGCGCGCGACCTGCTCCGGGAGGAATACGGGCAGCCGGCGGTACGGGCCGCCGCGGAGGAGCTCATCGACCGGCTGGGCCTGGGGCTCGCCGGGCTGGTGAACATCCTGAACCCGGACCGGATCATCCTGGGCGGGCTGCACCGGGAGCTGCTGTACGCGGACCCGGAGCGGCTGCGGGCGGTGGTCGCCGACCGCAGCCTGTGGGGGCGGAGCGGGGGAGTGCCGATCCTGCCGTGCACGCTGGACCACAACAGCCTGGTGGGGGCCGCGGAGCTGGCCTGGCAGCCGGTGCTGGACGATCCGCTGGGGGCGCTGGGGGCGGCCGCCGCGTAGGGGCTTTCCGTCCGGCGCCGTCCGGCGCCGCCCGGCCCGCCGGCCCGCCGGCCTCGGCCGGGCCGCTACCCGGGGCCGATGACGGTCGGCGCCCTCAGGGTCAGGCCGCCACTGGCCCCGCCGGGCCCGGGGGAGCCGACTGCGCCGCCGGAGCCCCGTTCCGCCGGGCCGCCCGCCCCCGACGCGGCATCGGCGCCCGCCGTGCCGGCTGCGGTGGCGTGCGGCGCGGGGTGCGTGCCGGGGCTCCGCCCCAGACCCCGCGCCTCAAATGCCGGCGGGGCTGGGGTTGCCGCCGGGGCCGGGTTAGCTGGCGAGGCTGGGTTTGCGGGTGGGGCTGGGTGTGCTGCCGGGGCCGTTGGCGCGGCGGGAGTGTGGGCCGCCGGGTGTGTGGGGGTGCCGGCCGTGCCGGGGCTCCGCCCCAGACCCCGCGCCTCAAACGCCGGCGGGGCTGGGGTTGCCGCCGGGGCCGGGTTAACCGCCGGGGCCGGGTTTGCCGGCGGGGCTGGGTATGCCGCCGGGGACGGGTTTGGCGCCGCGGTGCCTGTCGTGGACAGGAGTACGGACGGGGTGCGGTTCGGTGCGGGTGGGGCTGGGTCTGACGTGGTGGAGGCGGTCACCGGGATGCGGTCCGGCGGGGTGGTCGCCACCACCACCGGGCGGCGGGCCGTGGCCGACGGCGTCGGTGTCGGCGTCGGCAGCGGGGCCGCGGGGGGCGTTGCGCCCACCGGGGCTCCGGGTGGCCTCGGCCGGGGGCGGGTCGGGGCGGCTCTCAGGGAGAACCAGACCACCTTGCCGGGGCCGTCCGGCTGATGCCGTGCCCCCCAGGCCTCGCTGACCGCCTCGACGAGCGCGAGGCCGCGCCCGCTGGTCTCCAGCGCGTCCGCGGCGGCCGCCCGCAGGACGGGGAGGCGCGGGTCGCTGTCGTACACCGAGACCGTCAGCCGCCCCAGCCGCAGCTCGATCTCGACCGTGCACGTCTTGTCCGGCTGCGCATGGCGGTGGACGTTGCTCAGCAGCTCGGTCACCCCCAGCGCAGCCCGGTCTATGAGCGGATCCAGCTGCCAGTGGCGCAATTGCGCCGAAACGATCCTCCGGATCTGCCCGATCCGGGACGGCAAGGCCTGCAGTTCGACGACGCAGTGCCTGCGTGAGTGACTGATCACGGCTGCGACTCCCCGACATGAGTGTTACGGGTGCTGCACCCTCAGTAATGCTCCACCAGGGTCACCCACGGTGCCCGCGGATGCAACCGAACGCGATCGAAAGCGATCCGCATGGATACCCAAAGTGACTGTTTGTGCAGGTGAGAGAGGTACATTGCGAAAGCAGGGGGCGAAGAACCGCACGAAGGAGCAAGGCGCATGAGCACCACCCGTACCACCGCCGGTACGACGGCCACCACGGCCACGACGGTCGACGTCGACCGTAGCGACGCGGACTACCGCGCCTGGCTGAACGAAGCCGTCCGCAAGGTCCAGGCGGACGCCAACCGCTCCGCCGACACGCACCTGCTGCGCTTCCCGCTCCCCGAGGCGTGGGGCATCGACCTGTACCTCAAGGACGAGTCCACGCACCCCACGGGCTCCCTCAAGCACCGCCTGGCGCGCTCGCTGTTCCTCTACGCCCTGTGCAACGGCTGGATCCGCCCCGGACGCCCCGTCATCGAGGCCTCCTCCGGCTCGACGGCCGTCTCCGAGGCGTACTTCGCCAAGCTCATCGGCGTACCGTTCATCGCCGTCATGCCGCGCACGACCAGCCCGGAGAAGTGCCGCCTGATCGAATTCCACGGCGGGGAATGCCACTTCGTCGACGACCCGATGAAGATGTACGAGGAGTCGGCGAACCTCGCCGCCCGCACCGGCGGCCACTACATGGACCAGTTCACCTACGCGGAGCGCGCGACGGACTGGCGCGGCAACAACAACATTGCAGAATCGATGTACCAGCAGCTGCGCCTGGAGCGTTACCCCGAGCCCGCCTGGATCGTGGCCACTGCCGGCACCGGCGGTACCTCGGCGACCATCGCCCGCTACGTGCACTACATGCAGTACGACACCCGCATCTGCGTCCCGGACCCGGAGAACTCCTGCTTCTTCGACGGCTGGACCCGCAACGACCCCCACGCGAGCAGCGATTGCGGCTCCCGCATCGAGGGCATCGGCCGGCCCCGGATGGAGCCCAGCTTCGTGCCGGGCGCCATCGACCGGATGATGAAGGTGCCGGACGCGGCGAGCGTCGCCGCCTGCCGCGCCCTGGAGCAGGCCATAGGCCGCAAAGCCGGCGGCTCCACCGGCACGGGCGTGTGGAGCGCGCTGAAGATCATCTCGGAGATGGTGGCGGAGGGCCGCACGGGCAGCGTCGTCACCCTGCTGTGCGACCCGGGCGACCGCTACCTCGACAAGTACTACTCGGACGAGTGGGTGGCCGCGCAGGGCCTGGACATCGCCCCGTACGAGAAGACCATCGCGACCCTGCTGGAGACCGGGGTGTGGCGCGAGCCCGGCCTCGCCTGACCCGCCGCATCCGACAGCCGAGGCCGCCCGCCTCAGCGGCCGCCGCTCCAACGGCGTTCCGACAGGCGGGCGTCCAGGGCGCGGACCGCGGTGCGGAACGAGTGCCCGAGGCCCGGGCGGGCGCCGGCGAGGGCGAGGAGGAACGGGGCCGAGCCGTCCGCGGCGAACGTCCAGCGGACCTCGCTCCCGGGACCCGTGGCGGCCGGGGTGAGCCGCCACTCCTCCAACAGGGCCCGCACCCCGGGGACATTGGTCTCGTCGACCCGGTACGCGTAGCGCCGCTCGGGGTCGGCCGCCATGATCTTCTCCCGGAACCACACCCCGCCCCGCAGCCGCACCTCCCGGCCGGCGCCGCCGTCCGCCGGCCGGGCGAGGGTCACCGCCCCGAACCACTGCGGCCAGCCCTCGACCTCCTCGGCCAGCGCCCGGTACACGGCCTCGGGCGGTGCGGCCGTGCGGGCGGTGAAGGACGGGCGGAACGGGGCGCTGCCGGTGAAGTCCAGCCCCACCGGGCGGAGACTGCGAGCCATGGCCTGCCTCCTGAGGAGTCCGTTGTGCGCGGGTGCGCGGGTGCGCCTGTGTGCGGGTGCGCCTGGTGTGCCTGGTGCCGCCTGGTGTGCTCGGGGTGCCGGATCTGCCTGCGGCAGAGAGTAGTTGATGCTCTGTCAGGTTACCTCGTGCGGCAGCCGGCATCGCCCGTACAGGGGCTATGCGTGCGGCCCCCCGCGCGGGATGCTGGACCTGCGCCGATGCCGCCCCGTGAGCGGAGACCGCCGTGCCGGACCACCCTCAGACCCCGCACCTCCTCGCCCTCGAACTCCTCGCCCCGCCCCGGCCCCTGGCCCTGGAACTCCGCGTCCACGGCGTGCACGGCGCGTCCCCCGACGAGCTGCTCGACGACCCGCGCACCGTCCGGGTCACCGGTGACGCGACCGCCGCCGTCTTCCGCCGCGCCGCCGACGCCGACGCCGAGTCCCATCCCGAGCGCTATGCCGGCCGGCCCGTCGTGGAGGCGTACTGCTGGTCCCGGCTCACCTCCGGCAACGGATCCCGCGCGCTGTGGCTGCTGCTCCTGCCGTTCATGGTCGTCAACCTCGCACACTGGGCCCGCCCCGCCGTGCCCGACGGCGCCCCGCCGCCGCGCGCGGTGCGGACGTACGGGGTCCTCGTCCGGATCCTCGCCCTCAGCCTCACCCTGCTGCTGATCGCGGCCGCCTGCGAGGTGGCGCTCGACCTCCTCGCCTGGCAGTGCGCAGGCTCCCCGGCCTGCGCCGGCTCCCGCTCCTGGCCGGGCTTCGCCCAACCCGGCCGCTGGTGGGGGCAGCCCGGGCGGCGGCTCGCGCTCGCCGCGCTGCTCCCGGCGGCGCTCACGGGGCTGCTGTGGTTCCTGTCCAACCGGACGTGGAGCGCGTACGAATCCCAGACCCCGCCCACGGACGCAGCCGGGGCCGCGGCCGCTGCCAGGCCGGGGGACGCTGCCGGGGCGCCCGGTGCCTCCGAGACCCTCGACTCCCCAGACGCGGCCCCCGCCCTCGGCCGCCCCGGATTCTGGTACGGCCGCCGGATCGTGGCCCGGCTGCGCGCCGCCCACACCGCCGCCGGGCTGCTCACCGTCGCCGCCGCCGTCGCCGTGCCCACCGCCCGCCACGACCGCACCGCCGCCGCGCCCGCCCTCGAAGCCTTCGGCTGGGCCGTGGAGTTCCTGCTCACCCTCGCGGCCGCCGCCGTCGCCTGGGTGGTCTGCCGGCGCGGCCGCACCGAGGCCCGGGCCGACCACCGCCTCGACGGGGCCGCCGTCACCTGGCTGCCCGCCGCCGCGCTCGCCCTCCTCGCCACCGCCTTGGTGTACGCCTGCTGGTCCCGCCCCGGATGGATCTCCTCCGGCCGGCTCCCCGGCGACTTCGCCTTCGGCGCGCTCATGCTGGGACAGGGCTGCTGCGCCCTGCTCCTCGCCGCCGTCGCCCTCCGCCTCCACCGCCTCGCACCCGACCCGGAAACCGCCCTGTCCGGGCTCGGCGGCCCTGCCATCGCCCTCCTCGGCTGCGCCCTCGGCGGCGTCATGTCCGGCGGGGTCGCCCAGCGCGTCGCCGACTGGCTCGACGGCAGCAGCAACGGCGCCACCGCCGTGCCCGCCCCGCCCGTGCTGCTGTCCTGGCAGGCCGCCGTCCTGCCCCCGCTGCTCCTGGTCCTCGCGCTGCTCGCGGCCGTCGTCGTGGTCCGCGCCCTCCTCTCCCGGCGCCGGATCGCCCCCGGCGTGGCCGCCGAGTACCCGGGCGAAGCCCCGGATGCGGACCGCAGCCGCCGCATCGCCGGGGTCCGGGCCGCCGCCGCGCTCACCGACTCCGCACCCTGGTTCGTCGCCGCCGTCGCCGGGACCACCCTGCTGCTCGGCGCGGGCGCCCTGACCGGGGCGTGGCTGAGCGGGCAGGTCCCTGGCGAGGCCGCCCGCGGCACGCACCCGCTGTTGGAGGCCGCCGCCCGGGCCGCCCAGGACGCCGGGTCCTGGCTGATCGGTTTGGGCTTCCTGCTCTTCGTCACCTGGGGCCGGCGCGCCTACCGCGACCCTGCCGCCCGCCGCACCATCGGCGTGCTGTGGGACGTCGGCACCTTCTGGCCGCGCGCCGCCCACCCCTTCGCCCCGCCCTGCTACGCCGAGCGGGCCGTGCCCGACCTGACCTGGAGGATGACCGGCTGGACCGGCCGCACCGGCGGCCGCCTGGTGATCTCCGGCCACTCCCAGGGCAGTGTCCTCGCGGCCGCCGCCGTCTGGCAGCTGCCGCCGCACGTCCGCCGCCGCGTCGCCCTGCTCACGTACGGCTCCCCGCTGCGCCGCCTCTACGGGCGCTGGTTCCCGGCCTACTTCGGGCCCGGCCCGCTCCTGGCCCTGCACCGGCAGGTCGACTGCTGGCGCAACCTGTGGCGGGCCACCGACCCGATCGGCGGCCCCGTCGCCGCCCGCGCCGGGCAGGACGCCGGGGACGCCGGGTACGCCGAGAACGTTGACCGGGGCCCGCTCGCCGACCCGCTCGCCTACGGGCGCAGCGCCCGCCACCCGCTCCCGGCGCCCGTCCTCGGCCACTTCGACTACCAGGCCGACCCCGCCTTCGCCGCCGAACGCGACGCCCTGCTGGCCCGCCTGGCCGGCCCGCCCGCACCGCAGGACCAGCGGGATCAGCGGGATCAGCAGCACCAGCAGCACCAGGAAGTCCGGCAGGCCCGGCCCGTCCCGTCCGTCCCGCCCGGTGTCCCGGCCCCGCGGATCAGCAAGGAGCCGGCAGCGCCGGGAGATCCTCCGCGAACAGCAGGGTGAGCTCGTCGGTGTCCGGATCCGCCAGCTGCGCCACCCGCCCCGCGTGCCGCTCGACCATCGACTCGAAGGTCTGCCGCGCGGTCCGCCCGTTCCCGAACGCCGGACCCTTCGGCAGCTCCGTGAAGTACCTCAGCAGCGCCGCGGCCGTGCCCTCGCCGAGCCGGTACTCGTGCTCCTCCGCCTGCTGTTCCACGATCCGCAGCAGCTCCTCGGGGCTGTAGTCGCCGAAGGTGATGGTCCGGGAGAAGCGCGAGGCGACGCCCGGATTGACGGTCAGGAAGCGGTCCATCTCCGCCGTGTATCCGGCGACGATCACCACGACGGCGTCCCGGTGGTCCTCCATCAGCTTCACGAGGGTGTCGATCGCCTCCCGCCCGAAGTCCCGACCCGAGTCCTCGGGGGCCAGCGCGTACGCCTCGTCGATGAACAGGACGCCGCCGCGGGCCCGCTCGAAGGCCTCCTGCGTCCGGATGGCGGTGGACCCGATGTGCTCGCCGACCAGGTCCACGCGGGAGACCTCGACGAGGTGGCCGCGTTCCAGGACGCCGAGCGAGGCGAGGATCTCGCCGTACAGCCTGGCCACCGTGGTCTTGCCGGTGCCGGGGGAGCCGGTGAAGACCAGGTGGCGGCGGACGGAGGCGGCCTTCAGGCCCGCCTGCTGCCGCCGCCGGCCCACCTCGATCATGTCGGTGAGCGCACGCACCTCCCGCTTGACGCTCTCCAGCCCCACCAGCGCCTCGAGCCGCTCGAGCACCGCACCTGACCCCGTCCGCACCGGCCCCCGGTCCGGCCGGTCCGCCGCATCCGCACGGGGCTCACCGCCCGCCGGGCGCGACCCCGGCAGCCGCGCCGCCTCCCCGGCGGGGGAGGGTTCCGCGCCGCCCTGCCGAGCGGTGAGCGTACGGCCGCCCGGCCACCCCCCGTCCGCCCACTCACCGTCCGCCCGCTCCCCGGCGGCCCCGCCGCCCGGCCCCGGCCGGTCGGCGGCGAAGCGGGACGCCGGATCGTCCGCGGTGCAGCCCTCGGCGAGGGGCCCGTCCTCCGCGAACTCGTACCCTCCCCGCGCGCAGCGCTCGGTGCGGCAGCGGGTCAGCGTGGTGCGGCAGCCGTCGAGGACGTGGAACCCGAAGCCGGAGCTGTCGGTCACCCGGCAGCCGTGGAAGCTCCCCCGGCCGCCGGCCGACACGTAGAACCCGGCCTCGGCGGGCGAGGTGACCGTGCACCGCTCCACCGACGGATCGGCGCCCTTGGTGACGATGACCCCGGTCTGGACGCGGTCGATGGTGCTGCCCGCGAGGGTGCCGCCGCTGCCGTGGTCGCGGAACCAGGCCCCGGTCCCCGCCTCCCGGATCCGGCAGTCGTCGACCTGCACGGTCGCCCCGTCGCTCACCGAGACGGCGGTGTTGCGCACCTGCGACAGATCGCTGTCGACCACATCGGCCCGCGAGCCGCGGTCGAGGACGAACACCGCGTCGGGCACGTCGTGCACCCGGCAGGAGGTCAGCGAGGCGGTCGCCCCGTCGCTGATCCACACCGCGGGGTAGTCCCCGGTGCTGTCGTGGATCTCGCAGGACTCGGCGTCCACCCGCGTGCCCGGGTCCCACACGGACAGGCCGTTGCGGCCGAAGCGGCGCACGGTGGTGCGGGAGAGGGTGAGCACCGAACGGGACCGCAGGTCGACCGCGTTCTCGGGGATGTCGTGGATGTCGCAGCCGGAGAGGGTGAGCACGGCGTCCGTGTCGAGGGTGATGCCGTCCGCGGTGGTGCGGTGGACCATGCAGTCGGTGAGGCGGGCGGCCGCCCGGGCGGCGATCTGCACGCCGGTGCCCTTGATCTCGTACACTTCGCAGCCCAGAGCCTCCAGCCCAGAGCCCTCGCCCGTGACGGCGATGCCCGCGCCCGAGGCGTGGTGGACCCGGCAGCGCTCCAGGCGCGGGTGCCCGCCGCCGCGCACCGAGAACCCGCTCTGGCCGGCGGCGACGACCTCGCACTCCTCGAACACCCCGCCGCCGCCGTCGACCACGGCGATCCCGACGCCCGACGGGTTCTCCACCGTGCACCGGCGCACCAGCGGCCGGGCCCCGCCGCGCACCTCGATGCCGGCCGCCGAACGGGTGCTCACCCTCAGGTCGGTCAGTTCGGGGGAGCCCTCCTCCACCAGCAGCGCGGGCGCAGCCCGGTCCTGGCCCTCCAGGTACAGGTCCTGCACCACGGCCGAGGCCCTCAGGGTCAGCGCGACCCCGTCGGGCGGCGCGATCCGTACCGAACCGGCCCCGCCGCCCTCCGGCCCGCGCAGGGTGACGGCGTGGTGCAGCACCAGGTTCTCCCGGTAGGTGCCCGGGGCGAGGGACAGCACGTCCCCGTCGCCCGCGGCGGCGAGCGCGGCGGCCAGTGTCGGATACTCACCGGAGCGGCGCCGCCACCGCGAGGACCCGCCGTGCGTCACCTGGACCGTGCCGTGTGCCATGGTGCTGTTGTGCCCCCGCCCTCGTCCTTGCGCTCTCGAAGCGACTGAAGCGACCGAACCCGCCGGAGCCGCATCCGGCGCCCCGCGGTGGACGCCTCCGGCCACCGAGGGCGGCCCACGGCAACCGCTCCGACCGCTCCACCGTAGCGCGCGGGAGGCCGCGGGGCCGCCAGGTCAACTGCCCGCGCCCGCCCGGCCCCAGTCCGGTCCCGCCGCGGCCCAGGCCCGGTCCAGCCGCCGGTAGCGCAGGTGCACGAGCCGCCGTACGACGAGCCGGCGCACCGTCTCCACCAGCGCGGCGGCGCCGATCGCGGCGGCCAGGCCCGCGACCGCGGCGTGCGCACTGGCCATGGACGAGTCGAGCGGGCGCCCCACGAGCCGGCCCCGCAGATCGGTCCATATCCGGAACCGGTCGCCGGCCTGCGGCGGTTCCTCCGCCGCCGGGACCGTGCCCTCGTGGCTGCTGCCGTCCGGGGCGGTCCACGACGCCACGATCTGAGTCCGCTGCGGGGTCTGCCGCTGCGCCGCCGGATCCGCGGCCGCGCCCGTGGGCGGCTCCGCGGCCGGCCGGACCACCACCGCCGGGACCAGGTACCGCTCCTGCTGCTGTACGCGCGCGGCCTGCTGCAGCGCCCCGTCCACCTCCAGGCCGGTCACGCAGCCGACGGCCGGGGCCACCAGCAGGACGCACACCAGCGCGGTGAACGCCAGCCAGGCCTCGAAGAGATCGGTCGGCCGCCGCAGCGGATTGCGCCGCCAGCGCCACACACCCATTGCTGTCCACACGGTCCGGCCCCCCAACTTGTGCCAGCCTCCGTCTGCCTGCCGTCCAAGCCTCTCGCACACCCCGGCGACGCGCATTCCGGGACTCGCGAAGGACGTGTCACCCGATCCGGTGCACGTCCCCCGTACCTCGTGCGACACGTTTCGACTGATCCAACGGCATCTGCTGGGCTCTTGGTTCCAGCGTGTGCGCAGAGCCCCTCGAAGGTGTCATTCCAGGACGCGGACCTCGTCGCCGACGCGCACCGTTCCCGTCCGCACCGGCACCAGCTGCCGGCCGAACGCCAGTGACTTGCCGATCCGCCGGTGCCTGGCCAGGGTCTTGAGCGGCTCCTTGCCGCCCTCGGCCGTCCGCTGGTCGGTCGTGGTCACGATGCAGCGGCCGCACTCGCGCACGCCGCGGAAGACGGCGTCGCCGATCGCGATCCGCCGCCAGCCGTCCTCGGCCCACGCCTCGGCCCCGGCGACCACCAGGTTGGGCCGGAAGCGGTTCATCGGCAGCGGGCCCTCCTCGGGGTGGCCGCCCTGCGCGATCAGCGCGTTGAGGGCGTCCAGGGACGCCAGGGTGGTGAGCAGCACCGGGTAGGCGTCGGCGAGGCTCACCGTCTCGCCGGGCAGCGCGTGATCGGGGTCCACGGGGCGCCGCACGGCGGGGTCGTCCAGGTGCACGAGCCGCGCCGGCACGCCGAGGTAGGTGCTGAACCAGTCGGCCGCGGCGGCCGCCGCGACCACGGTCTCGACCTTCTTGCCGAACAGGACGACCGGCTCCAGCGGCCCGGGCTCCGGCACGTCGACCACCAGCTCGGACATGCCCGGTGCCGACAGCGCGACCCTGCCCCCCGCAAGGGGACGCGCGGCGGCCAACGCCAGCCGGGGCTGCTGGCGTTGGGTGATGACCGTGCCCTCGGTGTCGACGAGCGCCCAGCGGCGGTCCCCGGAAAAGCCCCATGGCTCCACGGCCACCTCGTCGGGAGCTGTCCCCGCTACCGACTTGACGGGGTGGACGTGGAGCGCATGGACGGAGAGGTTCGACATGGGAGCATCCTGCCAGGAGCCCCGCCGCCCTCCCAAGGGAGCGCCGGCCGGCCTCCCGTCAGTACCCGCGCTGCTGGTACGGGCGGCCGTACGGGTCCTCGTACGTGGCGGCCGGGACGGGGGTCGGGACCTGCATCGGGCGCGGCGCGGCCGGGCGCATGGCCTCGTACCCGGTGGCCGCGGCCATCGGACGGGGCTGCTGCGGCTGGGCCTGCTGCATGTACGCCGCGCGGGCCGCCACCGGCTGCTGCTGCGGGATGTACGGCGCGGGCGCGTTCTGCAGGGGCATGGGCGCGGGCGCGGCCTGCCCCTGGTACGGGTAGCCGTACCCGCCGGTCTGCTGCTGCTGGGGCGCTGCCGGGGGCAGCGCGGCCGGCAGCGCGGGCAGCGCGGAGGGGAGGGCCGGGACGTAGCCACCGCTCGAATAGCCCGTGCTCGGGGAGTCGTAGGCGGCCGGAACCCGGATCGGGGCGATCTGCGGAGTCCCGCGTTCCGCCACGAGCGAGTCGTAGATGGGGGTGTCCGGGAAGGAGGGCGCGGAGTAGTAGCCGCCGCCATAAGTGGAGCGGGGGGAGGTCATGGGACATAAGTTAAGCCCACGACTTCACGGGGTCCATAGCGAGGTGTGACGAACGCCGCGCTGACCTGCATCTTCGCAGGTCAGCGCCACACCTTTCACTTCACGTTCACGTGCACGATTCGTCTCTTGCGTCCCATCTTGCTCCGACTCGTGCTCGGTGGTTGGGTGTTGCACCGACATGTTGCTGACAGAGCGTCACACCTCGGTGACCTGCGATGACATCGGGAGGAGGGCGGTTCCGCGGTTTCAGGCGTCGCTCGGGCGGGCATAGGTACGGCCCTTCCAGGCCGCCCCGCGCCCCCGGTAGTGCTGCACGGCCGAGTCGACGGTCATCAGCAGGTACAGCAGGGCCGTGAGCGGAAGCAGCGGAGCCAGCGCCGCGGGCTGCCGGTAGTAGCGCAGCATCGGCAGGTACGTGCCCGCCATCAGCAGCCAGGCCAGCCCCCCGGCCCACGCGGCTGCCGGGCGCCCGGCCGCCAGCCCCGCGAAGAGGGCGGCCGGGGGCACCAGGTAGACCAGGACCAGCCCGGCCACCGTCCCGGCCAGCAGCATCGGCCGGTGGCGCAGTTGTGCGTACGCGCTGCGCGAGACCATCCGCCACAGGTCGGCCAGGGCCGGGTACGGACGCACGCTGTCCACCCGCTCCGCGAGGCCCAGCCAGATCCGGCCGCCGGAGCGCCGCACCGCCCGGGCCAGGGAGACGTCGTCGATGACGGCCTGCCGGATCGACTCCGGGATCCCGGCCCGTACGGCGGCCTCCGTGCGCAGCAGCACGCAGCCGCCGGCCGCGGCGGCGGTCCGGCCGGTGGGGCGGTTGATCCGGCGGAAGGGGTACAGCTGGGCGAAGAAGTAGACGAACGCCGGAACGACGAGCCGCTCCCACGCGCCGGCGACGCGCAGCCGGGCCATCTGCGACACGAGGTCGAGGCCCGCGCTGGTCGCGGCGGCGACCAGCTCGCGCAGGCTGTCCGGCTCGTGCGCGATGTCGGCGTCGGTGAGCAGGAGGAACTCCGGCTCGGTGGCGTGGGCGGTGCGGGCGAGCGCGATGCCGTGGCGCAGGGCCCACAGCTTGCCGGTCCAGCCCGGCTCGGGCTCCCCGGGCGAGGCGACCGTGAGCGGGAGGCCGGGGTGCTCGCGGGCCAGGCGCAGGGCGAGGGCGCCCGTGCCGTCCGTGCTGCCGTCGTCGACCAGGATGATCTCGGCCTCGCCGGGATAGTCCTGCGCGATCAGCGACACCAGGCTGCAGGGCAGGACCTCGGCCTCGTCGCGGGCCGGGACCACGATGGCCACCGCCGGCCAGTGGGCGGGGGCGGTGCGGGGCGGGAGGCGGACGTCGGTCCGCCAGAACATGCCCTGGGCGAGGGTGAGCCAGATCCAGGCGGTGAGGGAGGCGCAGGCGGCGGCGCTGAGGAGGCCCATGCCCAAGCAGTGTGCCGAAGCGGGCGCGGCCTGTCCCGTATGCACGCCGGGTCGGGTGGCGCGGCTCGGTGTGGGCTCGCCGCTGCGCGGGGCCGTTCCCCTCCCCGCCCCTTCTCCCCCAGCTACCGCTGGGAGGTGCCCCCGGAAACCGGGGCTGACGCCCCGGACCCCGTTCCGTGCGCTTCGCGCCCGGTGCGCTCAAACGCCGCGCGGGCTGGATATTCCAGCCCCGCCGGCGTTTGAGGCGCGGGGTCTGGGGCGGAGCCCCAGTTCGGGAAGGGGCGGGTAGGGGAAAAGCTCCCCGCAGGGGCTCGGTCGGTGGGGACATGGGTGAGGGGCGCACCCCGGGTGGGGTGCGCCCCTCGGGCGGGATTTCGCAGCGGCTACGCGCCGCGGAGGACCGCGCCGGTGCGGTCGCCGGCCAGCGCCACCGCCGCGTCACGGGCGGCCGTGGACTCCTCGACCGTGAGGGTCCGGTCGGCCGCGCGGAACCGCAGGGCGTAGGCCAGGGACTTCTTGCCCTCGCCGACCTGCTCGCCGGTGAAGACGTCGAACAGGCGGAGGGATTCGAGGAGTTCGCCCGCGCCTTCGCGCAGGGCCGCCTCGACCTCCGCCGACGGAACCGCCGCGTCGACGATCAGCGCGACGTCCTGGGTCGCCACCGGGAAGGTGGAGATCCGCGGCGCCTGCACGGGCTCGCCGCCGGCCGCCTGCAGGCGGTCCAGGTCGAGCTCCATGGCGCTGGTGCGGGCCGGCAGGCCCAGGGCCTTGACGACGCGCGGGTGCAGTTCACCGGCGTGGCCGATGACCTGCTCGACGCCGTCGAGGGTGACGACCAGCTCGGCGCACCGGCCCGGGTGCCACGGCCCGTACTGCCCCTGCCGGACGACCAGCTCGGCACCGGCCTCGGCCGCCAGGGCGCGGGCGGCCTGGACCGCGTCGGCCCAGTCGGACGGACGGCCCTTGCCCCACCAGCCGGCCTGCTCGCGGGCCCCGGCCAGCACGACGGCGGCGTACCGCGGCTGCGCGGGCAGCGCGGCGTCGAGCGTGGCGACCTCCTCGTCGGTGGGACGGCGGTCGACGGGCAGCCGCACCGCGACGCCCGCCTCCTCGCCGGCCCGGAAGACGAGGCCGGTCTCGAAGAGGGCGAGGTCGTGGCTGCCGCGGCTGTCGTTGCGGCGCAGGGCGCCCAGCAGCCCCGGCAGCAGCGTGGTGCGCAGCGCCGGCTCCTCGTCGGAGAGCGGGTTGACGAGCTTGACCACCCGGCGGGCGGCGTCGTCGCCGGCGAGCTGGAGCTGGTCGAAGACGCCCTCGCCGATGAACGGGTAGTTCAGCGCCTCGACGTAGCCGGCGCCGGCCAACGCCCGCCCGGCCCGGCGGTGCAGCTGCTGGCGGGCGGTGAGGCCGCGGCCGGAGGGCACCTGGGGCAGGGTCGAGGGCAGGTTGGCGTACCCCTCGAGCCGGATGACCTCTTCGGCGAGGTCGTTCGGCTCGGCGAGGTCGGACCGCCACGAGGGAACGGTGACGACGAGCTCGTCCTGGCCGTAGACGTCGCAGCCGACCTCCTGCAGGCGGCGCACGACGGTCTCGCGGCCGTAGGCGACGCCGGCGACCTTGTCCGGGTGGTCCGCACGCATCGCGATGGTGCGCGGGGCGCCCGGGGCGGTCAGCTCGGTGACGCCGGCCTCGGCGGTGCCGCCGGCGAGCAGCACGAGCAGGTCGACGGTCCGCTGGGCGGCCGCGGAGGCGGCCTGCGGGTCGACGCCGCGCTCGAAGCGCTTGGAGGACTCCGAGGACAGCTTCAGGCGGCGGGCGGTGCGCGAGATGGAGACCGGGTCGAAGTGCGCGGCTTCGATCACGACGTCCGTGGTGCCGGTGACCTGGCCGGTCTCCGGGTCGGTGACGGAGTCGGCGATCTCGGTGTTGGCGCCGCCCATGACACCGGCGAGGCCGATCGGCCCGCTGTTGTCGGTGATCACCAGGTCCTCGGCGTCGAGGGTGCGCTTGACCCCGTCGAGGGTGGTGAACTTCTCGCCCTGCTCGGCCCGTCGGACGCCGATGGCGCCGTCGAGGCGGGAGCGGTCGTACGCGTGCAGGGGCTGGCCGAGCTCCAGCATCACGTAGTTGGTGACGTCCACGGCGAGGGAGATCGGGCGCATGCCGGCCTTCTGGAGGCGGCGCTTGAGCCAGATCGGGGACTTCGCCTCGGGGTCCAGGCCCGTGACGGTGCGCGCGGTGAAGCGGTCGCAGCCGGCCGGGTCGGAGATCTTGACGAGGTAGCCGTAGGAGTTGGGCGCGGGCACGTCGAGGAGGGCCGGGTCGCGCAGCGGCAGGCCGAACGCGGTGGCGGTCTCGCGGGCGATGCCGCGCATCGACATGCAGTAGCCGCGGTCGGGGGTGACGTCGATGTCGAGGACCTCGTCGCGCAGCTCGAGCAGCTCGATGGCGTCGGTGCCGACCTCGTGCTCGGGCGGCAGCACGATGATGCCGTGCGTGCCGTCGTCGCCCATGCCCAGCTCGTCGCCGGAGCAGATCATGCCGTGCGAGTTCTTGCCGTACGTCTTGCGCGCGGCGATCGCGAAGTCGCCGGGCAGGACGGCGCCGGGCAGCGCCACGACAACCTTGTCGCCGACGGCGAAGTTGCGGGCGCCGCAGACGATCTCCTGTGGCTCGCCGGTGCCGTTGGCGGAGCCGACGTCGACGGTGCAGAAGCGGATCGGCTTCTTGAACTCGGTGAGCTCCTCGATGGTCAGCACCTGGCCGACGACGAGGGGGCCGGTCAGGTCCGCGCCGAGCTGCTCGACGGTCTCGACCTCCAGACCGGCGTCGATGAGCTTGGCAGCGACGTCCCGACCGGTGGTGCCCGCAGGCAGGTCGACGTACTCCCGCAGCCAGGAAAGCGGGACCCGCATCAGATCTCCATCCCGAAAGGCCGGGTGAACCGGACGTCACCCTCGACCATGTCTCGCATGTCTTCCACGTTGTGCCGGAACATCAGCATCCGCTCGATGCCGAAGCCGAAGGCGAACCCGCTGTACTCCTCGGGGTCCACGCCACAGGCGATGAGCACCTTCGGATTGACCATGCCGCAGCCGCCGAGCTCGATCCAACCCTCGCTGGAACAGGTGCGGCAGGGGCGGTCGGGGTTGCCCACGGACTCGCCGCGGCACACGTAGCACTGCATGTCCATCTCGGCGGACGGCTCGGTGAACGGGAAGAAGTGCGGGCGCAGGCGGGTCGTGGTCTCCTCGCCGAAGAGCTCCTTGACCATGTGGTCGATGGTGCCCCTGAGGTCGGCCATCGTCAGGCCCTTGTCCACGGCGAGCAGCTCGACCTGGTGGAAGACCGGGGTGTGCGTGGCGTCGAGCTCGTCGGTGCGGTAGACGCGGCCCGGGCAGACGACGTACACGGGCGGCTCGCGGCGCTCCAGCAGCGAGCGGGCCTGCACCGGCGAGGTGTGGGTGCGCAGCACGACGCCGGACTCGTCGCCCTCGACGCCCTTGGGGCCCTGGACGAAGAAGGTGTCCTGCATCTGCCGGGCCGGGTGGTCGGGCGTGAAGTTGAGGGCGTCGAAGTTGAACCACTCGGCCTCGACCTCGGGGCCCTCGGCGACCTCGTACCCCATGGCCGTGAAGATGTCCGCGACGCGGTCCATCAGCGTGGTCAGGGGGTGGCGGGCGCCGGCCGGGACACGGTCGTAGGGCAGGGTGACGTCCACCGCCTCCTCGACGAGCACGCGCTCGTCGCGCTCGGCCTCGAGCTGGGCGAGGCGCTCCGCGAACGCCTTGTTCACCGCGCCGCGGGCCTGGCCCACGCGCTTGCCCGCCTCGGCCTTGGCCTGCGGGGGCAGCGCGCCGATCTCGCGGTTGGCGAGGGCCAGCGGCGAGGTGCCGCCGGTGTGGGCGGTCTTCGCGTGCGCCAGTGCGTCGAGGTCGCCGGCGGCCGCGAAGGCGGCGAGCGCCTCGTCCCGCATGCGCTCGATCTCTTCCGGTTTCAGTGCCTCGACCTCGACAGGGTCGTACGACTTGTTCGGTGCCGACATCTCTTCCCGTACTTCCGATGGGCTGGCTGGAGGTCCCCGCGACTCATGGAGCTCGATACAAGGACACAAAGGTGCCAAAGGACGAGTCTACGGGCCGCGGGGGGCGGAGGAGCCCGTGGGCCGCCTGGCGAGACGCTCCGCAGTGCTACTGCGTGAGGTACGCGGGCGCGCCGACGGGCAGGATAAATCGGAATTCCGCGCCGCCGCCGGGGCCGCGGCCGACCGTGATGGTGCCGCCGTGGGCTTCGACGATGCCCTTGACGATGTACAGGCCCAGGCCGGTGCCGCCGCGTTTGCTGCCCCGCCAGAAGCGGGTGAAGACGCGGCCCATCGACTCCTCGGGGATCCCGGGGCCCTCATCGGTCACGGTGACGGCGGTTCCCTTCTCGGTCTTGCCCGCTGCGTTCGTCAGGCTGGTCGGCGACACGTCGATGGTGACGGTTCCCTCGCCGTGCCGCACCGCATTTTCGAGCAGGTTGCCGAGGATCTGGTCGATCTTGTCGGGGTCGGCCCACAGGTCGGGCAGGGCGCGGCTGACCCGGACGAGGAACCGGTCGGGGGCCTGGCCGTTCGCGGTGAGGGCCTGGACGTGGCGGCCGACGGCCGTGGCGATGTCGACGGGCTGGCGGCGGACCTCGAGTCGGCCGGAGTCGATGCGGGAGATGTCGAGGAGTTCGGCGATCAGGCGGGTGACGCGGTTGGCGTCGGCATCGACGGTCTCCAGCATCAGGCGCTTCTGGTCGTCGGTGAAGCGCTCCCATTTGGCGAGGAGGGTCGCGGTGAAGCCCTTGACGGAGGTCAGCGGGGAGCGCAGCTCGTGGGCGACGGTCGCGATCAGCTCGGCGTGGCTGCGCTCGGTGCGGCGGCGGGCCTCGGTGCCGCGCAGGGTGACGACGAGGCGGTGCAGCGGGCCGGTGGGGTGGGCGCGGACGTACCGGGCGGAGACGAGGACTTCGCGGCCGCCGGGCAGGAGCAGGTTGCGCTCGGGCTGGCCGCGGCGGGTGGTGAGGCCCCCGTACGGGTCGGTCAACGCCCACCAGCGGCGGCCGTCGAGGTCCTCCAGCGGCAGGGCGTGCTCGATGGGGGCGCCGAGCGCCTCGGCGGGGGCGAGGGCGGTGAGGCGGGCGGCGGCGGAGTTGAAGCAGATCACCCGGCCGCTCTGGTCGGCGACGACGAGCCCGTCGGGCAGGTCGTCGGGGTCGATCCCGAGGTCCGTCGACTCGACCGCTGCCCCGGCGGCGGCCGCCGGGGACGGCGTCCCGGCCGCCCCCCCGGCCACTGGCGAGCTGTTCGTACCGACGGTCATGTCCCCGTACCCCACATCTCCGAGGAGCGCAGTGGGCTCCCCGGGCCGCCACATTACTAGCTGGGGGTCACGGAGCGGCACCCTCCGGGCGCCCGCTGTGCACGCGCGGAGGCGTACAGGCACACGGCGGCGGCCGTGGCGAGGTTCAGGCTCTCGGCCTTGCCGTGGATCGGGACGCGTACGACGGCGTCGGCGAGGGCCCGGGTCTCCTCGGGCAGGCCCCAGGCCTCGTTGCCGAAGACCCAGGCGGAGGGGCCGCCCATGGTGCCGGCGTCCAGCTCGGCGTCGAGGTCCTCCTGGCCGGCCCCGTCGGCGGCCAGGATCCGTACGCCCGCGGCCCGCAGCCCCTCGACGGCCTGCTCGACGGGGACGCCGACGGCGACGGGCAGGTGGAAGAGGGAGCCGACGGAGGCGCGGACGGACTTGGGGTTGTACAGGTCCACGGAGGCGTCGGTCAGGACGACCGCGTCGGCCCCGGCGGCGTCCGCGCAGCGCAGCACGGTGCCGGCGTTGCCGGGGTCGCGGACGTGGGCGAGGACGGCGACGAGCTTGGGCCGGGCGGCGAGGATGTCCTCGAAGGGCGAGTCGAGGAAGTGGCAGACGCCGACGAGCCCCTGCGGGGTGACGGTCTGCGAGACCTCGGCGAGGACCTCGTCGGAGGCGTAGTGGACGCGGGCGCCGGCCTCGCGGGCGGCGGTGACGATCTCCGCGTACCGCTCGGCCGCCTCGAAGGTGGCGAACAGCTCGATCAGGGTCGCGCCCGTGGCCCCGCGGTGCGCGACGGCCTCGCGCACGGCCTGGGGGCCCTCGGCGAGGAAGCGGCGCTCCTTGGTGCGGAAGTTGCGCCGCGCCAGGCGCCTGGCGGCGGCCACCCGCGGGGAGCGGGGGGAGATCGGCTCGGCGGGGGCGGGGGTACCCATGGGCGGTCGGCTCGCTTCCGTACGTACTGCGGTGTGGCGTGGGGCTGGTCGGCTACAACGCACCGGACCCGCAGGCACGGGGCCTGCGGGTCCGGGCTGAAGCCGTGAAGGGCTTGCTCGCGCGCGTGGTGCTTAGGCGGCGGCGGGGGCCTTCGGGGCGTTCACGTCGGCCGGGAGCGCCTTCTGGGCGACCTCGACCAGCGCGGCGAACGCGTTGGCGTCGTTGACGGCCAGCTCCGCGAGGATCTTGCGGTCCACCTCGATGTTGGCGGCCTTCAGACCCTGGATGAGGCGGTTGTACGTCATGCCGTTCTGGCGGGCAGCGGCGTTGATGCGCTGGATCCACAGCTGACGGAAGTCGCCCTTGCGCTTCTTGCGGTCGTTGAAGTTGTAGACCAGCGAGTGGGTGACCTGCTCCTTGGCCTTGCGGTACAGGCGCGAACGCTGACCGCGGTAGCCGGAGGCCGCCTCGAGGATCGCCCGGCGCTTCTTGTGGGCGTTTACTGCCCGCTTGACGCGTGCCACTTTTTAACTCCTTGTAGCGGGGCCGCGGGTGTCTTCACACGGCCCGAAAGTTCGATGGGGTACCGGTCTCGGCGTCCCTGGCCCCGGCGGTGACCGGGGCGGGGGGACGTCAGATGCCGAGAAGCTTCTTGATCTTCGCGGCGTCGCCCGGGGCCATCTCGGCGTTGCCGGTGAGGCGACGCGTCAGCTTGGACGACTTGTGCTCGAGCAGGTGGCGCTTGCCGGCGCGCTCGCGGAGCACCTTGCCGGAGCCGGTGACCTTGAAGCGCTTCTTGGTACCGCTGTGCGTCTTGTTCTTCGGCATGGCGCCGTTATCTCCTCGTCGGTGGCGTCCCCACCGGTCCGGTACCGGACCGGCTTGCGGGAACGTCATGTTGTGTCGGGTGATCCGGGACAGGCTGCCCCGGAATCAGGCCTCGGCCGGAGCCTCGGGGGAGGCGTCCTCGGTGGCCTCGGCGGAGGCGACCCCGGTGTCCTCCGCGGCGGCGGCTCCCTTGGCGGAGTCGTCGGCGGCGGCACCCTGGCGCTCGGCCTTGCGGGCGGCCTGCGCCTCGCGGGCTTCGGCCATCGCCTCGGTCTTCTTCTTGTGCGGACCGAGGACCATGATCATGTTGCGGCCGTCCTGCTTCGGGTTCGACTCGACGAAACCGAGGTCCTGGACGTCCTCCGCCAGGCGCTGCAGCAGTCGGTAGCCGAGCTCCGGCCGGGACTGCTCGCGACCACGGAACATGATCGTGATCTTGACCTTGTCGCCCTGCTTGAGGAACCGAACGACGTGACCCTTTTTGGTGTCGTAGTCGTGCGGGTCGATCTTCGGCCGGAGCTTCATCTCCTTGATGACCGTGTGCGCCTGGTTCTTGCGCGCCTCACGGGCCTTCATGGCCGACTCGTACTTGAACTTGCCGTAGTCCATGAGCTTGCAGACCGGCGGGCGTGCAGACGCTGCGACCTCAACCAGGTCCAGGTCGTACTCCTGCGCGAGTTCAAGCGCCTTCGCAAGCGGGACGATGCCCACCTGTTCGCCGCTGGGACCGACGAGTCGCACCTCAGGGACACGAATCCGATCGTTGATGCGGGGCTCGGTGCTGATGGATCCTCCTCGGTAGCACCACACGACTGTCCGGGAGACAGCCGCTGACGTCTTGTGTCGTCTACGACCAACCGCGGCGGAACACGAAAAATGCCCCGACGGGCACAGGCAGGGGCTCCAATACAACCGGAGCACCGCCGCGTGCGAACCGCGGGGCGCAGACTCGGGCAGCTTTCCATCGTCCGTACGGAACGATGGATGCCGCCTGACCGGTGACCCGCCGCCCCGGAGGGCGGTCAGGTGGGAGAACGGAGCCTCCACTTGTGGGCCGGGGACATGCGTCTCCGGCCGGTCGTTAGCCCAATATAGCATTCCGCGCCAGGTCCGCTCACCCGGCGGCCTGCGGAGCGGGGAGCTCCACGGCCCGGCTTATCGTGTGAGGCATGACTGACGCGACCCCCACCCCCGACGCCGCGGCCGACCAGGCCGGCCACGCCGACCCGGCCGACCAGGCTCCCGACTACGACGCCATGACCCGTGACATCGCGGACGTGCCCGCGGTCGAGGTGATCACCACGGTGGCCGTGCACCTGCTGAGCGCCGCGGCGGTCAACCTCGGCCTGGACAAGCCGGACTCCGAGCACAAGGACCTCGACGAGGCCCGCAAGCTGATCACCGCCCTGGCCGGCCTGGTCACCGCCAGCGCCACCGAGATCAGCTCCTTCCACGCGGCCCCGCTGCGCGACGGCCTGAAGTCGCTCCAGCTGGCCTTCCGCGAGGCCTCGATCGTGCCGGACGAGCCGGGCCAGGGCCCGGGCGAGAAGTTCACGGGGCCGGTCTTCGCCTAGGCCGTAGCGGGCCAGGCCGTACCGGGCCGGTATCGGCCGGCCGCAGGAGACATCGAAGGGCCGGGGCGGCGTTCGCCCCGGCCCTTCGGCATGTCCCGGTCAGCGCGAGCGGGAGTACAGCGGCTCGCCGGGCGGGGCGGGGGCCGTCTCCGGGAGCAGCGCCAGGTCCAGGCCGCGCACCAGCCGGGCCCGCAGCGTCTCGTCGGCCGCCAGCGCCTCGGCGACGCGGCGGGCCGCGGCGGGGGCCTCGGGGCCGGAGGCCAGCACGATGGCCAGGGTGCCGTCGGCGTCCGCCCCGCCCGGGCCGAGGTGGGCCCCGAGCACGGCCGGCTCGGCGGACACGGCGGCCCGTACCGCCTCCCGCACGGCGGGATCGGCCAGCGGGTCGGTGTCGGTGCGGCCCTCGGCCAGGGCGAGCAGCGCGGAGCCGGTCAGCTGGTAGGCGACGGGGCCGGCCAGGTCCAGCACCACGGTGTCGGCCTTCTCGTGCGCGGCGGCGGCCAGCGCCTGGTGCAGCGGGACGGCGACCGGGCGGGCGGCCGGGTCCCACAGGGCGAGCGAGGCGATCGAGGTGAAGGCGGGCAGGGCCCGGCGGTCCCCCGCGCGCAGGGTCGGCACGGCCATGTCGCTGGTCTTCTCGCGCTTCAGGCCGGTCTCCGGGTCGGTCTCGACCTCACCGAGGACGGCGACGACCGGGACGAGCAGGCGGGCGCCCTTGAGCGCGGCCAGCACCTCCGGCTCCTTCGCCCGGTCCTCGGACCAGGCGGCCAGGGCCGCGCTCAGCCGGGGGTCGGCGGATCCGTCGTCGTCGGAGAAGCCGGGGTCGGGAATGTTTTTGTTCGCCACAGTTACCCGAGCCTATCCCGCCGTGTCCGCCGGGCCGTGCGCGGTGCGGGTGCGCGCCGTGCGGGTACGTGCGCTGCGCGGGCGGCGGGCCAGTACGGCGGCCAGCGCGAGCAGCGCCAGGCCTGCGCCCGCGGCCGCCGGGACGCGCAGCCTCTCGCCGCGCGGGGCCGCGCGGGCCGGGTCGGGGCCGGGGCCGAAGTACTGCTGCGTGGCCGCGACGGGCACGGGGACCGGCGGCTCGGGGTGCAGCGCCCCGGCCGCCTGGAGGGCGGCGACCGGGTCGACGAGGCCGTGGCCGCGGGAGTCGTCGCGGCCGCCGGCCGGGGTGTCGGAGGCGGTGTCCTCCAGCAGCTTCTTGATCTGGGCCGGGGACAGGTCCGGGTGCGCGGACCTGATCAGGGCCACGGCGCCCGAGACGAACGCGGCGGCCGCGCTGGTGCCCCAGCCCTCGTAGTAGGCGCGGTCGGGGTCGGCGATGACGACGTCGACGCCGGGGGCGCTGACGGTGGCGTACCAGTTCCGGGTGGAGAACGGGGCCTTGCGGCCGCTGCGGTCGACGGCGGTGACCGCGATGACGCCGGGGTAGGCGGCCGGGTAGGAGACGCGGTCGCCGTCCCGGCCGCCGTTGCCGGCGGAGGCGACCACGACGACGCCCTTGGCGAGGGCGTACTGGACGGCCTCGTCCTCGGCGGCCTCGTGGTGCGCGGAGGCGCTGTCGTCGCCGAGCGAGAGGTTGATGACGTCGGCGCCGTGGTCGGCGGCCCAGCGGATGCCCTCGGCGAGGGCGGCGCCCTTGCTCTCGCGGGCCTGGGCTCGGCCGGCGTCGCCATCTTCGAGGATCACGCGGACCGGGAGGATGCGGGCCTGCGGGGCGAGGCCGAGGATGCCCTGGCGGCGGTTGCGGCCGTGGCCGTGCCCGGCGATGATCCCGGCCATGGCCGTGCCGTGGCGGGCCCAGGCCCGGTCGCCGGGGCCCGCGCCGAGGCCGACCAGGTCGGCGCCGTCCAGGACCTGCCCGGCGAGGTCGGGGTGGGCGGGGTCGACGCCGGTGTCGAGGACGGCGACGGTCACGCCGCCGCCCTGGGTGGTGCCCCAGGCCTCCTCCGCGCGCAGGGCCGTCAGGGCCCACTGGCGATCGCGTACGGAGTCGGCGTCGGCGGCGGCCGGGGGTGCGGCGGTGGCCGCCGTGGCCGCGAGGGCGAGTCCGAGGGCGACCGCGGAGGCGGGTACGCGGGGGCGCCTCACCGGCCACCGCCCGCCGTCTGGGCCAGCTCCCGTACGGTGCGCTCCAGGCGTTCGCCGACCGCCCGGGCGCCGTGGCCCAGGCCCGCCTGGGCGACCGCGCCGGTGGCGTCCTTGCGGAGGGCGTCCGCGGCGGGCACGGGCGCGGGGACGGTGCGGCCGTCCGCGAAGGCGGAGACGGTGTAGACGACCACCGGGGCGTCCGGGAGCACGGCCGCCGTCCAGGCGGCGCGCCGGCCGTCGCCGAAGCCGTAGGCCGGCGGCGCGGTGAGGCGGCCGTCCAGGGCGGCCATCGTCGGGGCGTCGGCGGGGGTGAAGACGAGGCCGACCGCGACGAGGGAGCTGCGGGTGGCGTCGCTGTAGGTGGCGCGGAGCACGCGGGTGCAGCCGGTGGGGGCGAGGGCCGCCTGCCAGTCGGGGGTGAGCGCGGGCCCGCACTCGGAGTCGGGGGCGAGGGCGACCCGCGTCCAGGTGCGGTCGGCTCCGCCGGGGCCGGTGTCGGGGGCCGCCAGGACGGGCGGGAGGAGGGTGTCCACGGGGGCCGTGTGCCACAGCGATCCGGCCCGGCGGTAGGCGGCCTCGGCGGACGGGGGCCGGTGCGCGGCGTGTTGCTCGGCCCAGGCGCCGAGGGCTGCGCCGCCGAGGCAGCCGATCCCGAGGACCGCGCAGAGCACGGCGCCCAGCGCCCGCCCGGGCGCGACGCGCCCCGCCCCGGAGCCGGGTTCGGCGGGCGCCGCGGCCTCCGCTGTCGACGTGCTCATCCGGCGGCTCCGCCCCCCGTTTCATCCGGCTGCCTCCGCCGTACTCTACGCGCCGCCCCGCCCCCCGCCTCAAACCCCGGCGGGGCTGGCCCGATCCCCCTGACCCGGGGCACGCCCTGCCCGGCAGAGCCCCCGCGCCTCAAACGCCGGCGAGGCTGGAACAGCCCCCGACCCGGAGGACGTCCTGCCCGACAGGACCAGCGCGCCTCAAACGCCGGCGGGGCTGGATTGCCCCGACCCGGAGGACGTCCTGCCCGACAGGACCCCCGCGCCTCAAACGCCGGCGAGGCTGGGATTACCCCGAGCCCGACCGACCCGCCAGCCCGCGGCGCGCGTCGCCTCAAACGCCGGCGGGGCTGGAATCAGCCCGGCTCAGGCTGCGTTCTGCGGCGCCGCAGCCGCAGCCCACCCACCCCCCGCGGGCGCTTGAGGCGCCCCGGAGCCACGGCCGCCAGGACGGCCCCGGGCCAGGGAACCAAACCCAGCCCCGCCGGCACTTGAAGCGACGCGGAGCAACGGCCGCCAGGCCGAACTCCGGCCCAGGAGGCCAAATCCAGCCCCTGCGGATGAGATGCCCCAGAGGCACGGCCGCAAGGACGGACGCCCGGGCCGGAGAGCCAAACCCTGCCCCGCCGGCGATTGAGGCGACGCCGAGCCAAGGCCGCCGAACCCACCCGCGGCCCAGGGGCACCCAGCCCCGCCGGCGCCTGAGGCGCCCCACATCCACAGCCGCCAGGACGGACGCCCGGGCCGGGGAATCAAACCAGCCCCGCCGGCGATTGAGGCGACGCGGAACCAAGGCCGCCGGACCCACCCCGCGGGCCAGAGGCCACACCTCCAGCCCCGCCGGCGATTGAGGCGACCCAACGCCACCGCCGCCAGGCCGAACCCCGCCCCGGGGGGCCAAACCCAGCCCCGCCGGCGATTGAGGCGACGCGGAGCCAAGGCCGCCGGACCCACCCGCGGCCCAGCGGGCCAAACCCCCAGCCCCGCCGGCGGTTGAGGCGGCACGAGGCCACGGCCGTCAGGGCGCATCCGGCCCAGGGGGCAAAGCCAGCCTCGCCGGCGGTTGAGGCGGTTCGGGGCACGGGGCGCCGGGGCGAGGGGTACCCAGCGGTAACGCGGCGTGGCAAGCTGCCCCGCATGGACTTCGCCGCCGCCCGGGACCGGGCCCGGTACGACCGGGCCACCGCGCACCTCGACGCGCCCCTCGCCATCGTGGACCTCGACGCGTTCGACGCCAACGCCGACGATCTGGTGCGCCGCGCCGCCGGCAAGCCGATCCGGGTCGCCAGCAAGTCGGTCCGCTGCCGGGCCCTGCTCGAACGGGTCCTGGCCCGCCCCGGGTTCGCCGGGATCATGTCGTACACCCTCGCGGAGTCGATCTGGCTGGCCCGCTCCGGCTTCGGGGACGTCCTGCTCGCCTACCCCTCCGCCGACCGCGCCGGTTTCGCCGAGCTAGCCGGCGACCCGAAGCTGGCCGCGGCCGTGACCGTCATGGTCGACGATCCGGCGCAGCTGCAGCTGATCGACCGCTCCCGGGCCGGCGGCGCCGAGGAGATCCGGGTCTGCCTCGAACTGGACACCGCGCTCCACCTGTTGGGCGGCCGGGTCCGCGTCGGCGCCCGGCGTTCGCCGCTGCGGCAGCCGGCCCAGCTCGCCGCGCTCGCCCGGGCGGTCGCCGCCCGGCCGGGGTTCCGCGTCGTGGGGCTCATGGGGTACGAGGGCCATGTGGCGGGGGTCGGCGACGCGTTGGCGGGGCGGCCGCTGCGCTCCCGGGCCATCCGGCTCATGCAGGCGGCGGCCCGCCGCGAGCTGGCGGCGCGGCGCGCCGAGGCGGTGCGGGCGGTGCGGGCGGTGGTCCCGGACCTGGAGTTCGTCAATGGCGGCGGCACGGGCAGCGTGCAGCAGACCGCCGCCGAGGACGCGGTCACGGAGATCGCGGCCGGTTCGGGCCTGTACGTGCCGCGGCTGTTCGACAACTACACCTCGTTCCGCGGCCGTCCGGCGGCCCTGTTCGCCCAGCCGGTGGTCCGCCGTCCCGGGGTGGGCGTGGTGACGGTGCTGGGCGGCGGCTACCCGGCCTCCGGTGCGGCGGGCGCGGACCGGCTGCCGGAGCCGTACCTGCCGCAGGGGTTGCGCTACGACCCGCAGGAGGGCGCCGGCGAGGTGCAGACCCCGCTGCTGGGCAGCCCGGCCGACGATCTGCTGATCGGCGACCGGGTCTGGTTCCGGCACGCGAAGGCGGGCGAGCTGTGCGAGCGCTTCGACGCCCTGCACCTGGTCGAGGGCGACCGGGTCACGGCCGCCGTGCCGACCTACCGGGGCGAGGGCCGCACCTTCCTCTAGGCCGCGTCAGTACGTCAGTACGTCAGTACACCGTGTCCTGCTGGTCCGGGACGACGCTCGTGTCGCCGCGCCGGACCGGGCCCGCGGTGCCGTCGTGGTCGGTGTAGCCGGTGGTCGAGCACGGGTAGAGCGTGGTCTTCTGCTTCTTGGGGTCGATGAACATCGGGTTCACGATCCACTTGCCGTCGCTGTTGTCGTACGCACGGCACATCAGCTCGTTCTTGTTGCGGTTGACCACGAGCCGCAGGGCGGTGGCGTCCCGCAGGAACGAGACGTCGGTGTCGGAGTCGCCGGCGGCGAAGACCTGGCGGCGGGCGGCCGGCTGGACCTTCTCGGCGGCCGGGCCGCGGACACCGAAGACCTCCTGGTTGATCCAGCACCGCTTGCCGTCGATGTACGTGATCATCGTGTCGGCCCCGTCCCGCACCGACCCGCAGCCCTTGAGGTGGGAGGTGAACGTTCCGCTGCGCGTGGTGGTGTTGCGGATGCCGATGACGTGGTCCGCGCCGATGCCGACGCCCGCGGCCCAGACCTCCACGACGGGCTGCGGGGAGGCCGAGCTGATCCAGACGTCGAAGCCGGCCTTCTGCAGCGCGGTGATGAGGTCCTTCTGCTGGTCGTAATAGCGGACCCAGCCGGTGGCGGTGCCGCTGCCGACCTGCTGCTTGGCCCCGACGGGCGCGGCGAGGTTCTCGGTGCGGGCGGCGGCCGCGAAGCCGCGGACCTCGGCGGCGGTCCAGCCCTGCATCAGCTGGGGCAGCCAGGCGTACGCGGGCTCGGTGGTGCGGTGGTCCCAGCCGGCGAAGGCGGCGGCTCCGGCCCGGGTGGCCGCGGTGCCGTAGACGGCGGCGATCTCGTCGGCGCAGCCGGTGCCCTCGGGGGTGCCGGTGGGCAGCGGGGTGCCGGGCGCGGCGAGGGGGCCGCACGCAGCGGCGAGGGCGGTGGCGGCCGGCGGGGTGAGGTGGCGGCTGGTGGTGGTCCAGTCGCCGGCGGCGGGCTGGCGGATCCTGCCGTTGCGCAGGAGCCAGTACATGGTCGCGTCGCCGACGTCGTTCTTGACGACGGTGTTGTCCCAGTCGAAGACGGCGACGGGCTTGGCGCGGCTCGGGCGGTACGGGTTGCACGCGCCGTAGGTGTCGATGAGCTGCTGGAGCCGGGCCTGGTTGGCTCCGTACCAGCCTGCGGCTATCCGCGGGGCGGTGCAGTGGGCGCCGGGGCGGCCGGACGCGGCGGACGCCTGGGCGGCGGGCGCGGCGGCGGCGAGGGTGCCGGCCGCCAGCGCGGCGGCGGCCGCGGCAGCGGCGGCGGCCCGGAGACCGCGTACGGGCACGGGCACGGGGGCGTGGACGGGCACGGGCACGGGGGCGGGGGCGGGCACGGGCACGGGGGCGGGTCGGGTCACGGGGCGGGACTCTCCTGGTTCGGACGAAGATCGTCGCGGACGGTATGGCACGACAGCCGGGCGTCGTGCGACGCCCGGCTGTCGGGTGGGTGGAGTACGGGTGAACGGTCGGTGCGCGTCCGCCCGCCCGCGGGTGGCGGCTACAGGGGGGTGACGTACGCGCCGGAGATACCACCGTCGACCAGGAAGTCGGTGGCGTTGATGAAGGAGGAGTCGTCGCTGGCCAGGAAGGCGACGGCGGCCGCGATCTCCTCGGCCTCGGCGAAGCGGCCGAGGGGGATGTGGACGAGGCGGCGGGCGGCCCGCTCGGGGTCCTTGGCGAACAGCTCCTGCAGGAGCGGGGTGTTGACGGGCCCCGGGCACAGGGCGTTGACGCGGATGCCCTCGCGGGCGAACTGCACGCCGAGCTCGCGGGACATGGCGAGCACGCCGCCCTTGGAGGCGGTGTAGGAGATCTGGGAGGTGGCGGCGCCCATGACGGCGACGAAGGAGGCGGTGTTGATGATGGATCCGCGGCCCTGGCGCTGCATGTAGGGCAGGGCGGCCTTGCAGCACAGGTAGACGGAGGTGAGGTTGACGTCCTGGACGCGCTTCCAGGCCTCCAGGCCGGTGGTGAGGATGGAGTCGTCGTCCGGGGGCGAGATACCCGCGTTGTTGAAGGCGATGTCGACGGAGCCGTAGGTGTCGAAGGCGACCTTGAACAGGGCCTCGACCTCCTCGGGGTCGGTGACGTCCACGCGGACGAAGGTGCCCCCGACCTCCTCGGCGGCGGCCTTGCCGGCCTTCTCGTCGATGTCGCCGCAGACGACGTTGGCGCCCTCGGAGGCCAGGCGGCGGGCGGTGGCGAGGCCGATGCCGCTGCCGGCTCCGGTGATGACGGCGGTGCGGCCGACGAGGCGGCGGCAGACGATCTCCGCAGTGGCTGCGGTCGCTTCAGTGCTCATGCTGTTCAGGCCTCCGTGCTGATGAAGACGTTCTTGGTCTCGGTGAAAGCGGTGAGGGCGTCGGGTCCGAGCTCGCGGCCGAGTCCGGACTGCTTGTAGCCGCCGAAGGGGGTCCAGTAGCGGACGCTGCTGTGGGAGTTGACGGACAGGTTGCCTGCGGCGACGGCGCGCGAGACGCGCAGCGCGCGGCCGACGTCGCGGGTCCACAGGGAGCCGGACAGGCCGTATTCGGTGGCGTTGGCCAGGCGTACGGCGTCCTCCTCGTCCTCGAAGGGCAGGACGACGGCGACGGGCCCGAAGACCTCCTCGGCGGCCACGGGCGCGGTGGGGTCGACGTCCGTGACGAGGGTCGGCGGGTACCAGAAGCCGGGGCTCTCGGGGGCCGTGCCGCGGACGGTGGTGAGGTCGTCGGTGACGTAGGAGCGGACGCGGTCCAGCTGGGCGCGGGAGATCAGCGGGCCCATCTGTGTCTTCTCGTCCGCGGGGTCGCCGACGCGCACCGCCTCGATGCCGGGGACGAGCAGCTCCAGGAAGCGGTCGTAGGCGGAGCGCTGGACGAGGATCCGGGTGCGGGCGCAGCAGTCCTGTCCGGTGTTGTCGAGGAAGGCCATCGGTGCCGCAGCGGCCGCGGCGTCCAGGTCCGCGTCGGCGAAGACGATGTTGGGGCTCTTGCCGCCGAGTTCGAGGGTGACCCGCTTCACCCGGTCGGCGCACTTGGCCATGATCTGCTTGCCGACGCGGGTGGAGCCGGTGAAGACGATCTTGGCGACTCCGGGGTGTTCGACGAGCGCGTCGCCCGCGACCGCCCCGTGGCCGGGCAGCACCTGGAAGAGGTGCTCGGGGATCCCGGCTTCGAGGGCGAGCTCGGCGAGGCGCAGGGCGGTCAGGGGGGTGGTCTCGGCGGGCTTGAGGAGGACGGCGTTGCCCGCGGCGAGCGCCGGGGCCAGGCCCCAGGCGGCGATCGGCAGGGGGAAGTTCCACGGGGCGATGACGCCGATGACGCCCAGGGGTTCGAGGAAGGTGACGTCGATGCCGCCGGGGACCGGGATCTGGCGGCCGGAGAGCCGCTCCACTCCGCCGGCCGCGAAGTCGAGCAGGTCTCGGACGTTGCCGGCCTCCCAACGGGCGTTGCCGATGGTGTGGCCGGCCTCGGCCACCTCCAGCTGCGCCAGTTCCTCGATGTGCCCGTCGACGACCGCGGCGAAGCGGCGCAGCAGCCGGGCCCGGTCGGCGGGGGCCGCGGCCGCCCAGGCGCGCTGCGCGGCGGCGGCCCGGGCGACTGCGGTGTCGACGTCGTCCCGTGTGGCGGCCGGGACGATGGCGACGGTTTCCTCGGTGGCCGGATTGAGAACCCTCAGGTGGTCGGGGGCCAGCGCGTCGGACACGGGGTGCCTCTCAGACGGTCGGTGCGATCGGTTCATGGGGTGGGCCCGTACGGGGTGCAGGGCTCGGGCTCGTACGGATGCGGGGCTCGGGCCCGTACGGGGTGCACGGACGGGTTGCACGGCGCGGGCGCGGCGCACAGGGTCGCAGTGCGCAGGGCTCGGCAGCGCGCCGCTACAGGCGTTCGAAGGAGCGGCGGCGCTCCCAGTCGGTGACCGCGGAGTCGTAGGCGTCCAGTTCGACGCGGGCCATGTTGAGGTAGTGGGCGACGACCTCGGAGCCGAAGGCGGCCTTGGCGATCTCGCTGTTCTCCCACAGCTCCGCGGCCTCGCGCAGGGTGGCGGGGACGTGTTCGAAGTCGCCGGTGTAGGCGTTGCCGGCGCAGGCCTCGGGCAGTTCCAGGCGGTTCTCGATGCCGTAGAGGCCGGCCGCGACCAGGCCGGCGACGGCGAGGTAGGGGTTGACGTCGCCGCCGGGGAGGCGGTTCTCGAAGCGCGTGGAGCGGCCGTGGCCGACGACGCGCAGGGCGCAGGTGCGGTTGTCCATGCCCCAGGCGACGGCGGTCGGGGCGAAGGATCCCGGCCGGAAACGCTTGTACGAGTTGATGTTCGGGGCGTAGAGAAGGGAGAAGTCGCGCAGCGCGGCGAGCTGGCCGGCCAGGAAGTGCCGCATGACGGGGGACATGCCGCCCGGGCCGTCGCCGGCCATCGCGTTGCGTCCGTCGGCGTTGGCGAGCGAGAGGTGGATATGACAGGAGTTGCCCTCGCGCTCGTCGAACTTGGCCATGAAGGTGAGCGAGACGCCCTCCTGGGCGGCGATCTCCTTGGCCCCGGTCTTGTAGACGGCGTGCTGGTCGCAGGTGGTCAGGGCCTCGTCGTAGCGGAAGGCGATCTCGTGCTGGCCGAGGTTGCACTCCCCCTTGGCGGACTCCACGGTCAGGCCGGCGCCCTGCATCTCGTTGCGGATCCGGCGCAGCAGGGGCTCGATGCGGCCGGTCCCGAGGACGGAGTAGTCGATGTTGTACTGGTTGGCGGGGGTCAGGCGGCGGTAGTCGGCGTTCCAGGCCTGCTCGTAGGTGTCCTGGAAGACCATGAACTCCAGCTCGGTGCCGACCATGGCGGTGTAGCCCTGTTCGGCGAGGCGCTCCAGCTGGCGGCGCAGGATCTGCCGGGGCGCGGCGACGACGGGTGCGCCGTCGTTCCAGGCCAGGTCGGCGAGGAGGAAGGCGCTGCCCGGGTGCCAGGGGATCCGGCGCAGGGTGGCGAGGTCGGGGTGCATGGCGAAGTCGCCGTAGCCCCGCTCCCAGGAGGACATCTCGTAGCCGTCGACGGTGTTCATGTCGGTGTCGACGGCCAGGAGGTAGTTGCAGCCCTCGGTGCCGTGCTCGAGGACCTCGTCGAGGAAGAACTGTGCGGCGAACCGCTTGCCCTGGAGGCGGCCCTGCATGTCGGGGAAGGCCAGGACGACAGTGTCGATCTCACCGCTGGCGACGAGGGCGCGGAGCTCCTCGGGCGCGAGCGGCGGCGTGCGGTCTACCACGGGGATCTCTCCTTCGGTGAGCCGAGGGGGCCTAAGGTATTGAACAGAACCATTGCTTGGGAAGGGGAGGAGCCGAGATGACCGGCACGGCGAGCGAAGACGATGCGATCGCGCGGCTGAATCCCGTGCTGCGGCAGGTGCGGGCGGGCAACGGTTTCGAGGAGGCGCTCGAACAGATCCTCCAGGTGGTCCGGCTGGGCCTGGTGCCCGGCGGGGAACGGCTCCCGCCGGAGCGCGAGTTGGCGGAGCGGATGGGGATCAGCCGGGTCACCCTGCGCGAGGTGCTGAAGGTGCTCCAGGAGCAGGGCCTGGTGGAGGCGCGCCGCGGCCGGTACGGCGGCACCTTCGTGCTGCCCCGCCCCGACCCCCCGGCGGGCGGCACCGAGGACGAGCTGCGCCGGCGCGTGGCGGGCGTGGACCTGGAGGACGTCCTGCGGTTCCGCGAGGTGCTGGAGGTGGGCGCGGCCGGGCTGTGCGCCGCGCAGGGGCTGACCGAGGAGGGCACCGAGCGGCTGCTCGGCGCGCTCGCCGCCACCCACGACGCCCCGCTCGCCGACTACCGCCGCCGGGACACCCTCTTCCACCTCACGCTGTGCGAGCTGGCCGGATCCGCCACCCTCACCGCCCAGTACGCGGCCGTCCGGGCCAGGGTGAACGACCTGCTGGACTGCATTCCGCTGCTGGTGCGCAACCTGGAGCACTCCCAGCAGCAGCACGCCGCCCTCGTGGACGCGGTGCTGGAGCGCAACGCGGACGCCGCCCGCGAGGTGATGCGCGAGCACTGCTGCGGCACGGCGGCGCTGCTGCGGGGCTTCCTGGCCTGAGCGGAGCTTCCCGGGCGGGTTCCCGGCGTGAGCGGCTTCCCGGCCCGAGCGGGGCTTGGCGGCCTTTTTCCGGCCCGGGCTGGGCGCGCCGGGACGGTCGGCCGAGAGGTTTTCGTAACCCCCGTTTAACGCAGGGGTCTTGCGCCGCCCACTCCATTCCGGCAAAGGTACGCGGCAAAACCATTGTCCGGCAGGAGCGGGAGCGCACATGGCCGACGACACCGGGGCACGGCTGACGGCCGTGCCCGTACCCACCAGATCCTCCGAGGGCGGCGAGGACGGCTACCTGGAGCGCCGGACCCTGCGCCGCGGCAGCGCCGGCTGGCTGCTGCTGACCGGCCTCGGCGTCGCGTACGTCGTCTCCGGCGACTTCTCCGGCTGGAACGTCGGCCTCGCGCAAGGGGGCTTCGGCGGTCTCGCCGTCGCCACCGCCCTGATGGGCGCGATGTACGCCTGCCTGGTCTTCTCCCTCGCCGAGCTCTCCGCGATCCTGCCGACGGCGGGCGGCGGCTACGGCTTCGCCCGCCGGGCCCTCGGCCCCTGGGGCGGCTTCCTCACCGGCACCGCCATCCTCATCGAGTACGTCCTCGCCCCGGCCGCGATCGTCATCTTCATCGGCGACTACGTCGAATCCCTGCACCTGTTCGGCCTGACCTCCGGCTGGCCCGTCTACCTCGCCTGCTTCGCCGTCTTCATCGGCATCCACCTGTGGGGGGTCGGCGAGGCCCTGCGCTTCTCCCTCGTCGTCACCGCCGTGGCCGTCGTCGCGCTGATCGTCTTCGCCGCGGGCGCGTTCACCGGGTTCGACGCCTCGGGCCTGGACGACATCGCCGTCGACACCACCGCCTTCGGCGCGAGCTCCTGGCTGCCGCTCGGCGTCCTCGGCATCTGGGCCGCGTTCCCCTTCGGCATGTGGTTCTTCCTCGGCGTCGAGGGCGTGCCGCTGGCCGCCGAGGAGGCCAAGGACCCGGTGCGCTCCATGCCGAAGGCCCTGTCGATCTCCATGGGCATCCTGGTGCTGCTCGCCCTGCTCACCTTCCTCGCCTCCACCGGGGCGCGCGGCGCCGACGCCCTCAAGGACGCCGGCAACCCCCTGGTCGTCGCGCTGGAGGACGACCCGGGCCTGTCCTGGCTGAAGACCTTCGTCAACTACGCGGGGCTGGCGGGGCTGGTGGCCTCGTTCTTCTCCCTCATCTTCGCGGGCTCGCGGCAGCTGTTCGCCCTATCCCGCGCCGGCTACCTGCCCCGCTTCCTGTCCCTCACCTCGCGCCGCAAGGCCCCGTACCTGGGCCTGGTCATCCCCGGCGCGATCGGCTTCGCGCTGGCCGCGGCCACCGGCAACGGCCCGCGCATGCTGAACATCGCGGTGTTCGGCGCGACCATCTCCTACGCCCTGATGGCGCTGTCGCACATCGTGCTGCGGCGGCGCGAACCCGGCCTGGAGCGCCCGTACCGCACCCCCGGCGGCATCGCCACGTCCTCGGTGGCCTTCGTCCTCGCGCTGTCGGCCCTGGTGGCCACCTTCCTGGTGGACAAGGACGCCGCGTTCATCGCCCTGGGTGTGTACGCGGTCGCCTTGGGCTACTTCGCGTTCTACAGTCGGCACCACCTGGTGGCGTCGGCGCCGGAGGAGGAGTTCGCGGCGCTGGCCCAGGCCGAGGCGGAACTGACCCGCGACTGACCGGCCGCCGACCCACCGACCGTCCAACTCCCTCCCACCGAACTCCCCTTGGAGGTAGCAACCGTGCCCAGGCCGCTCATCGGCATCACCACCTACGTGGAGGAATCCACCCGCTTCAGGGTCTGGGACGTCGCGACGTCCCTGGTGCCCACCGGGTACTACGAACTCGTCCAGGCGGCGGGCGGCGCGGCCGTGCTGCTCCCGCCGGACGAACCCGGTACGGCGGCCGAGGTGCTGGGCCGACTGGACGGCCTGGTCGTCGCGGGCGGCCCGGACGTGGACCCCGTCCGCTACGGCGCCCCCCGTGACCCGCGCACGGGCCCGCCCGCGACGCAGCGCGACGAGTGGGAGCTCGAGCTGATCGGGGCCGCACTGGCGGCGGAAATGCCGGTGCTCGGGATCTGCCGGGGCATGCAGGCGCTGAACGTGGCCCTCGGCGGCACCCTGGTCCAGCACATCGACGGCCATGTGGAGGCACCGGGGGTGATGTCCTGGCACCCGGTGCGCCCGGTCGCGGGCACCCGGTACGCGGCGCTCGTCCCGGAGGAGGCGGAGGTGCCGACCTACCACCACCAGGCCGTGGACGAGCTCGGCCGGGGGCTGGTGGTCTCGGCGCACGCGGTCGACGGCACGGTGGAGGCGATCGAGCTGCCCGACCCCGACCGCTGGGTGGTGGGCGTCCAGTGGCATCCGGAGCGCGACAAGGACAGCCGGGTGATGGCGGGCCTGGTCGCCGCGGCGGCCGACCGCGCGCGCACCCCGGTCATCTGGACGCGTCATTGAAGGCCGGCCTTGCATCCCTCACGACAGCTGCTGAATCCCGCCCCGGGTTCAACTCAGCTGGTCGCGCACGAGATCAAGGAATGCCTGTCGGCTCGGATGTATGTGCGCCCAGACCTTCTCGTCCTGCGGATCTCCCGGGTCTTCGGGGCCCTTTCTGATCACCTCCTGTACTGCCCAGGCGAGGCTGCGTGCCGCTTCGCTGACCTCGGGCGCGCACAGTACGTGGATCGTCTTCTGCGTCACCCACACCCTGTCAAGGACCTGCCGTGCCCGAACCTGCCACTGCTCGTCAGCCAGGTTGTGGTGATACCGATCCACCGCGACTCGTTCTGCTTCCTGCACCGCAGACAGAAATTCGATGAGGTGAGTGAGACGCTCGTTACGGCGCGCCTCGGCAAGTTCACGAGCACTGCGGCGCGCCTCGCCGCGTTCCAAGGCGTGTCCTGCCGAGCGCTGGGTCAGTATCGACATGAGCCCGCCGAGCAGGACGCCGATGAGCGGCGCAAGCGTTGTCCACACAACGTCAGACTATGACATCGATGGCATGGACACGGGGTTCGGGCGATTCCGGGCCGGACAGGGACACGCGTCGACCTGGAACAACACGGCGACCGGACTTTTGAGGGCGGCGCTGTCCGCGTCGCCCAACGCGTCCTCGCGCCGGCCGCAGCGATCTGGCACAACCACAAGACCGGACAGCCAATAGGCCGCCGCCCAGGGCGGCGGACGCACGGTCCCTGATCGCCTACGACCACTGATCCCTTCGGAATGACTCGTCTGGGGCCTGTCCGGCCCCGGACGCCTCCCCGGACACCTCCCCCGGCCGGCGGCCCGCGCCGACGTGCGGGCCGTCCGGCGGGTCGGTTGACTGGAGACATGACGAACAAGGCAGTCCTGGAGGGCGGACCGGCCGACCTGACCGAGCGGGTCGTCGAGGCTCCCGCCCCCGGGGACGACGTGAAGATCGCACACCGCGGCGGGTACGAGCACTTCCGTGCCACGGCGCGGCAGCAGGACGGCCCGCAGGGGCAGCTGCCCGTGTACGAGTGGTGGGAACGCACCGAGATCGCGGAATGACGGGGCACGCCATGACACACCGCGCGGAATGGAACATCGGTGTCTCGCTGACCGAGGAGGGCGGCACGACGAGGGCACGGGCCGTGCTGGACACGGGGGCCGGGCAGCTCGTCGGCCGCGGCTCGGCGCGCTGCAACCCCGAGGACGTGGAGGTCCCGGCCATCGGCGACGAGCTCGCGGCGAGCCGCGCCATGCGGGACCTGGCCGGCCAGCTGATGCGCGCCGCCGACCGGGACCTGGCCGCCATGGGCGCCGCGGCCCCCGAGCCGCCGCGCACGGGCTACGGCTGGCCGGAGGACTCCGAAAGCCCCCGGGGGCGCTCCCGCTGACGGACTGCGGCCGCCGGGGCGCGCCCGTCAGGGGCGGGCGCGGGTCAGCGACAGCAGGTCGCGGGCGGGTCCGGCCGGGCGGGCGCCCGTGGGCCAGACCGCGCGCAGGGCGCGGCCCAGGGCGGTGCCCGAGACCGGGACCTCGACGAGGCGGCGGGCGGCGAGCTCGTCGCCGAGCGCCAGCTCCGACAGCACGCACGGCCCGGCCCCGCTGACGGCGGCCGCCTTCACGGCGGTGGTGGAGGCCAGCTCCAGCAGCGGTTCCGCGAGGCCCCCGCAGCCCGCCAGCGCACCGTCGAGCACCTGCCGGGTCCCCGAGCCCCACTCCCGCAGGATCAGCGGGGTCGACGCCAGTTCGTCGGCCCCGACCCCGCGGGTGCGGCGGGCCCAGGGGTGGCCGGGGGCGACGGCCACCACGAGCCGGTCCTGTGCGATCACCGCGGAGTCGAGCCCGTCGGGCACGGTCAGGCCCTCCACGAAACCCAGGTCGGCCTCGTGCGCGAGGACCCGCCGGGCGACCACCGCGGAGTTCCCGGCGTGCAGGGACACCGCCGTGCCGGGGCGCTGGCCGCGCAGGGCGATCAGCCAGCCGGGCAGCAGGTACTCGGCGATCGTCATGCTGGCGGCCACCCGCAGCCGCGAGTCCCTGCGGCCCCGCAGCGCCTGCGCGCCCGCGTCGAAGGCCTCGGCCGCCTCGACCACCCGCCGGGCCCAGTCGGTGACGAGCGCCCCTTCCGCGGTCAGCGTCGACCCGCGCGGCGAGCGGTCCACGAGCGCGACGCCGAGCCGCGCCTCCATGGCCCGGATGCGGGCGCTCGCGGCGGGCTGGGTGATCCCCATCCGTTTGGCGGCCCCGCTGAGCGAGCCGACCTGGGCGACCGCGAGCAGCAGCTCCAGCGCCCCCAGGTCCGGCACCCGGTGCACGAGCGGAACCCGCTCCTCATTACCCATAAAGTCAGTTTATGGCCTCATAGGGATGCGGCCCCTGCCGCCCGGCCCGCCCCGGCACGAGGCTGGGGTCATGGCCACCACCCTGGCGCGACCCCGCGCCCACACCCCCGGTACCCCCGGCAATCCGCAGAACCCCGAGGCCACCGCTCCCGCCCCGGCCCACAAGGCCTTCCCGGCGCTGCGCCACCTCGGCCCCAACTGGTACGCGTCCGTCATGGGCACGGCCATCGTCGCCAACGCCGGCGCGACGCTCCCGTACCGGCTGCCGGGCCAGCGCGCGGCCTGCCAGCTCGTCTGGGCCCTGTCCGCCGCGGCCCTCCTGCTGCTCCTCGCGGCCCGCGCGGGCCACTGGCTGCACCACCGCGACCAGGCCCGCGCCCACCTCCTCGACCCGGCCGTCGCGCCGTTCTACGGCTGCCTCGCCATGGCCCTGCTGGCCGTCGGCAGCGGCACTTTGGTCGTGGGCGAGGACCTGATCGGCGAGCCGGCCGCCGTCGCCGCCGACGCCGTGCTCTTCACCGCCGGCACCGTGCTCGGCCTCGTCGCGGCCGTGGCGGTGCCCTACCTGATGGTGGTCCGCCACAGGATCGAGGCCGACCAGGCCACCCCCGTCTGGCTGCTGCCGCTGGTGGCTCCCATGGTCTCCGCCGCGGTCGGCCCTCTCCTGGTCCCCCACCTGCCGGCCGGCCAGGCCCGCGAGGCGCTGCTGCTGGGCTGCTACGCGATGTTCGGCATCAGCCTGCTGGCGACCCTGCTGATGCTCCCGCTGGTGTTCGCCCGGCTGATCACGGCAGGACCGCTGCCGCTGCTGCTGACCCCCACCCTGTTCCTGGTCCTGGGCCCGCTCGGGCAGTCCACCACCGCCGTCAACCAGCTCGCCGACGTGGCCCCGCTGGCCATCGGCGCCCCGTACGCCGGCGCGCTCGGCGCCTTCGCGGTCGTCTACGGGGTCCCCGTGCTCGGGTTCGCCCTGCTGTGGCTGGCCTTGGCCGCCGCGATGCTGGTCCGGGCGGCGCGCGCCGGGATGGGGTTCGCGATGACCTGGTGGGCGCTGACCTTCCCCGTCGGCACCTGTGTCACCGGCGCCGCCGGACTGGCCCGGCACACCGGGCTGACCGCCTTCGCCTGGCTGGCCGCCGCCCTGTTCGCGGCCCTGCTGGCGGCCTGGCTGCTCGCCGCCGCCCACACGCTGCGCGGCCTGTTGACCGGTCGGCTCCTGCCCCGCTAGCGGGCCGCTGCCAGCGCCGCCGCCAGCACCTGCGGGGCCTCGGTGAGGGAGGGCCCGTACCAGGTGAGGTGGCGGCCGCTGACCAGGGCGGCCGGACGGCCCGGGAACGCTTCCGGGCCGTCCTCGCGCGTGAAGCGGTACGGCTCGTCCGGCAGCACCACCAGATCGCAGTCGGCGGCGGCCAGCTCCTGCACCGGTACCCGCGGATAGCGCTCCGGGTGGCCCGCGTAGAGGTTCTCCACGCCCAGCCGCGCCAGCAGGTCCCCCGCGAAGGTGTCCCGGCCGAGCACCATCCAGGGCCGCCGCCACACCGGGACGACCGCCCGCAGCCGGCCCACCGGCTCCGCGCGGGCCCAGGCGGCCTCGGCCTCGTCGAGCCACTGGGGCCTCGCCAGCCCCAGGGCCCCCGTCAGCAGCCGGTCCAGCTCGGCGAAGGCCTGATCGAGACAGCGGACCTGGGTGAGCAGCACCTCCACGCCCGCCTCGCGCAGCATGGCCAGGTCGGGGGCGCGGTTCTCCTCCTCGTTGGCGACGACCAGGTCGGGCCGCAGCCGCACGACCGCCTCGACGTCGGGGTTCTTGGTGCCGCCGACGCGCACCGCGCCCCGCGCCGCGAGGTCCGCGGGGTGCGTGCACCAGTCGGTCACGCCGACCAGGAGGCCGGGGGCGCTGACGGCCACCGCCTCGGTCAGCGAGGGCACCAGCGAGACGACCCGCACCGCGCCGCCTCAGCGCCCCGGCGAGGGCGGCTCGAAGGTCGCGTGGATGTGCTCGCCGACCGCCACGACCAGGATCCGGGTGTCCTCGGTGACGGCGCGCCAGCGGTGCCGGACCCCGCCGGAGAGGAACAGCGCATCGCCGCTCTCCAGCCGGTACGCCCGCCCCTCGGCCTCCACCTGGCAGGCGCCGGACACCACGTACATCAGCTCGTCGTTGCGGTGCTGGTACTCGCGGCCGGCGTCCTGGTCCCCGGTGAACTCGATCGCGTGCAACTGGTGGTGCCCGCGGACCAGCGGCCGCACGCCGGGGAGCGGCGTGAGCCCGGAGTCGTCGCCGGCGCGTACGAGGTCGACGGTGCGCGCGGTGTCGGACGCGGCCAGCAGCTCGACGGCCGTGGTCTCCAGCGCGTCCGCGACCCGCTCCAGCGAACGCATGCTGGGCCGGGCGCGTTCGTTCTCTATCTGGCTCAGGAAGGGCACCGACAGTCCGCTGCGCGCCGATACGGCGGCGAGGGTGAGGTGCAGGGCCCGGCGCCGCTTGCGCACGGCCACGCCCACCCGGAGCGGTTCCTTGGCGTCCTTGTCCCGTTCCTTGTCGTCCGAGCCGTCCCTGTCGTCCATGGCGGGGCTGCCCTCCCCTTGTCAGGTCTGTCGGCGTCTGCTGGCGTACGTCGTGTCCGTCGCACGGAGGTGTGCTGTAAGCACCTTACGCAGCAACCGCCCCGGGTTTCGCGCGCAGGAGCGGACCGGGGTACGCCGCGGGTGAAACTTCCGTGCCACCTCCGCTCACTCGTGCGGCCACTTCCCGTGCCCCCGGCCGTAACCGTGCGCCGCCGGGTCCGCCCGGGCTGCGGCATCATCGCCGTCATGACGACGACTCGACGCCTGATGCTGCTGGACACCGCCTCCCTCTACTTCCGCGCCTACTTCGGCGTGCCGGATTCCGTGAAGGCCCCCGACGGCACCCCCGTCAACGCCGTGCGCGGACTGCTCGACTTCATCGGCCGCCTGGTGCAGGACCACCGCCCCGACGACCTGGTGGCGTGCATGGACGCCGACTGGCGGCCGCACTGGCGGGTCGAGCTGATCCCGTCCTACAAGGCCCACCGGGTCGCGGAGGTGGTGGAGGCCGGGCCCGACGCGGAGGAGATCCCCGACACCCTCGCCCCGCAGGTGCCGATCATCGAGGCGGCGCTCGACGCGTTCGGCATCGCCCGGGTGGGAGTGGCCGGGTACGAGGCGGACGACGTCATCGGCACCCTCACGGCGCGCGCCTCCGGGCCGGTGGACATCGTCACCGGCGACCGCGACCTGTACCAGCTGGTGGACGACGCCCGGCAGCGGCGCGTGCTGTACCCGCTGAAGGGGGTCGGGACGCTCCAGGTCACCGACGAGGCGTGGCTGCGCGCCAAGTACGGGGTGGACGGCCCCGGATACGCGGACCTGGCGCTGCTGCGCGGCGACCCGAGCGACGGGCTGCCCGGGGTCCCGGGGATCGGCGAGAAGACCGCGGCCAAGCTGCTGGAGGCGTACGGGAGTCTGGCCGGGATCATCGCCGCCGTGGACGACCCGAAGTCGAAGCTGACCCCTGCCCAGCGCAGGCGGCTGGACGAGTCCCGGCCGTATCTGGCCGTGGCCCCCAAGGTGGTGAAGGTGGCCACCGACGTGCCGCTGCCGGACTTCGACCCGGCCCTGCCGAAGGCCCCGGCGCAGCCGGAACTCGTCGACGCGCTGGCCCACCGCTGGGGTCTGGGCGGCGCTGTGTCGCGCCTGAGCAGCGCACTGCTCCCATGAGGTGCTAACTTAGGTAATCCTAAGTTTCAGGGGAGTCAGGGGAGACGCCGTGGCAGAAGGACGCGCCCGCAAGGTCGGCACAGCAGTCGTCGTGCGTACCGAGCGGCTGACGCCGCACATGGTGCGGGTGGTGCTGGGTGGCGCCGGACTGGCCCGGTTCGATGCGGGCGCGTTCACGGACCACTACATCAAGCTCCTGTTCCCCCCGGAGGGCGTCACCTACCCCGCGCCGTGGGACCTCGACCGGATCCGCGCGCAGTACCCGCGCTCCGCGTGGCCGCGCCAGCGCGCGTACACGGTGCGCACCTGGGACCCGACGCACCTGGAGCTGACCCTCGACTTCGTCGTCCACGGCGACGAGGGCCTGGCCGGGCCGTGGGCGGCCCGCGCCCAGCCGGGCGAACTGGTCCGCTTCCTCGGCCCCGGCGGTGCGTACGCGCCGGACCCGGCGGCCGGATGGCACCTGCTGGCGGGCGACGACAGCGCGCTGCCGGCGATCGCCGCGGCGATGGAGCGGATGCCGGCCGGAGCGGTGGTGCACGCGCTCGTGGAGGTCGAGGGGCCCGAGGACGAGCAGAAGATCGCCACCCCGGACGGCATCGTGCCGGTCTGGCTCCACCGCGGCGGCCGCCCGGTCGGCGAGGCCCTGGTCGAGGCCGTCACCTCGATGGAGTTCCCCTCCCGCGAGGTCCACGCCTTCGTCCACGGCGAGGCGGGCTTCGTCAAGGAGCTCCGCCGCCACCTGCGCCTGGAGCGCGGCATCCCGAAGGAGCACCTGTCGATCTCGGGCTACTGGCGGCTCGGCGAGACGGACGAGGGCTGGCGCGCCATCAAGGGCGAGTGGAACGCCCGGGTGCTGGCCGAGCAGGAGGCGGCGCAGGAGGCGGCGGCCTGATCCGCGCAGCGCCGGCCCCGGAGGACCCGACCGCGGTCCCGGACGGCCCGGCCGCGGTCCCGGACGACCCGAGCGCGGTCCCGGGTGGGCCGGCTGCGGGCCTCAGGGCCGGCTGCGGCCCCGGTGGCCCGGCTGCGGCCCTGCCCTGGGGCCGGTCGGGGCCGACGGGCGGGGCCACCCGCTCGGCGCCACAATGAGCCCATGCGTACGCGACGCCTCGCGCTCACCGCGGCGGGAACCGTCCTCGCGCTGGCCGCCGGCGGACCGGTCGCGGCCGCGCCGAGCCCCCCGCCCGCCCCGAAGCCGCAGCTGACCGACCAGGCCGTGCAGAAGGCGGTCGACCGCCTCCCGCAGTACATCGCCGACACGATGCGCAGCACGGGCGTCCCGGGCCTGTCCGTGGCCGTCGTCCACCGCGACGAGGTGATCTACCTCAAGGGGTTCGGGGTCCGCCGCACCGGGCAGAGCGGCGGGGTCGGGCCCGACACGGTGTTCCAGATCGCCTCCCTGTCCAAGCCGATCTCCTCCACGGTCGTGGCCGGCACCCTGAAGGACCCGGCCGGCTTCGCCGACCGCACCGAGCTGCCCGGCTTCGCCCTCAAGGACCCGTGGGTCACCGCCCACGTGACCACCACCGACCTGTTCTCGCACCGCAGCGGCCTGCCCGACCACGCCGGCGACCTCCTGGAGGACCTCGGCTACGACCGGGCGTACATCCTCGACCACCTGCGCCTGGAGCCCCTCTCGCCGTTCCGGGCGAGCTACGCGTACACCAACTTCGGCTTCACCGCGGCCGCCGAGGCCATCGCACGGGCCCACGGCACCAGCTGGCAGAAGCTGGCCGCGGACACCCTGTTCAAGCCCGCCGGGATGACCCGGACCAGCACGGAGTTCTCCGCCTTCGCCAAGGCCCCCGACCACGCCGCCACCCACGTGAAGAACCCCGACGGCACCTGGTCCCCGCGGTACGTGCGCGACCCCGACGCCCAGGCCCCGGCCGGCGGCGTCAGCTCCACCGCCCGCGACATGGCCCGCTGGATGCGGCTCCAGCTCGGCGACGGCACCCTCGACGGCAAGCGGATCATCCCCTCCGCGACCCTGCAGCGCACGCACCTGCCCGAGATCGTCTCCCAGGACGTCAACGCCACCGGCCGGCCGACGTTCTACGGACTCGGCTGGAACGTCACGTACGACGACGCGGGCCGGCTGCGGCTGAGCCACTCGGGGGCCTTCGACCTCGGCGCCAACACCAACGTCACCCTGCTCCCGCTGGAGCAGCTCGGCATCGTCGTCCTCACCAACGGCGCCCCGGTCGGCCTCGCCGACGCCGTAGCCCTCGACTTCTTCGACACCGCCGAGCACGGGAAGCCCACCACCGACTGGCTGCCGCTGACCGCGGCGCTGTACGCGAAGCTGGACGACGCCGACCGCTCCAAGACCGACTACGCCCACCCGCCGGCGAACGCGAAGCCGGCCCGCGCCGACAGCGCCTACACGGGCACCTACGACAACCCGTACTACGGCAGGCTCACCGTCACGGCGGACCCGGCCGGCAAGGGCCTGACCCTCTCGCTGGGGCCGAAGCCGCTGCGCTTCCCGCTCACCCACTACGACGGCGACACCTTCAGTTTCGTGACCGCCGGCGAGAACGCGGTCGGCCGCACCGGGGTGACCTTCTCCGACGGCACCGTCCGCATCGAGTACCTGGACGAGAACCACCTGGGCACTTTCACCCGCCGCTAGGACCTGTCCGGCGGATCGTGGCCGCCGGGTGGCCGTGCCCCGGCCGCCGCTGCCCTAGCCTGGGGAGCGATGAGAAGCAGAACCCGGATACCGCCCTCGCCCCTGCCCCAGATCGCCGGCATCGACCCGGTGCGGCTGCGGCTGCCCTCCGACACGGAGGGCAGGTGGCCCGACCTCGGCAGCTACCTCACCGAGCGGTACGCCGGCACCAAGGGCGCCGAGTCCGTCGCACGGCTGCTGGCCGGCGGCCGGATCCTCGGCCCCGGCGGGCGGGTCCTGGCCGCCCGGGACCCGTACGAGCCGGGCTCCTACCTGTGGTTCCACCGCGACATGGACCCCGAGCCGGTGGTGCCGTTCCCGATCGGCGTCGTCCACCGCGACGAGCACCTGCTGGTGGTGGACAAGCCGCACTTCCTCGCGACGACCCCGCGCGGCAGCCACATCGTGCAGACGGCCCTGGCCCGGCTGCGCGCCGAGCTGGACCTGCCCGAGCTCAGCCCGGCCCACCGGCTGGACCGGCTGACGGCGGGCCTGGTCATGTTCAGCGTCCGGCCCGAGGACCGCGGCGCCTACCAGCAGCTGTTCGCCGAGCGGCGGGTGGCCAAGGAGTACGAGGCCGTCGCCTTCCACGATCCCCGGACCGCCCTGCCCTGCACGGTCCGCAGCAGGATCGAGAAGGTCCGCGGAGTCATCGGCGCGAGCGAGGTCCCCGGCGGCGAGCCGAACGCCGAGAGCACCGTCGAACTCCTCGGGACCCGCGGGGAGCTCGGCCGCTACCGGCTGACCCCGCACACCGGCCGCACCCACCAGCTGCGGGTCCACATGAACCGGCTCGGCCTGCCGATCCTCGGCGATCCGGTGTACCCGCAGCTCCTCGACCCGGCGCCGGACGACTTCCGGCGGCCGCTGCAGCTGCTGGCCCGCACCCTGGCGTTCACCGACCCGGTGACCGGCGCCGAGCACCGCTTCGAGAGCGGCCTGCGGCTGCGGGCCTGGGAAGACCGCACCGCCTGGGAGAGCGGCGGCTGACCGGCGGCCGATCGGCGGCTAACCGGCGGCCGACCCGGTCCGGGCCGTCTCCGCGCCCGCCACTCCCGCGATGCGCAGGGCGGCGTCGGCGGTGGCCTCCGCGAAGGGCGCCACCGGGCGGTCCGGGTCGGAGCGGTGGATCAGCATGACGCCCTCGATCAGCCCGAAGACCAGGTCGTTGCGCAGGTCCAGGGCGTCCCGGTCCCCGGCCAGTTCGGCCCCGACGGAGGTACGGGCCAGCAACGCCCGGTAGGCCCCGCGCAGTTCGGCCCGCATCTGCCGGAACCGGGCGAAGCGGGATCCGGCCACCTCGGGCAGCAGGTAGAGCGCGCCCAGGTTGTACGGGCCCCCGCACAGCAGCAGCACGTCCGAGCGGCACAGCTCCCACAGCCGCCGGGCCGCGGGCCGCCCGGTGTCGGCCAGCAGCCGGCGGGAGAGCCCCAGGGAGGGCGCCACCGTCGACTCCAGCAGTTCGGCGAGGAGTTCCTCCTTGCCGCCGAAGTAGTGGTACATCGTGGCCTGGCGCATTCCCGCCCGTTCGGCCACCGTTCGCGTGGTGGTGGCCGCGTACCCCTGCACGGTGAACAACTCGGCCGCCGCGCAGAGGAGTTCCTCGCGCGGCGGCCGGCCGCTGTGCTGTCTCACCTGATCGGCACGTGGCCTGCCGACCCTTCTCGGCCCTTCGTCCGGTCCCCCAGTCATGGCCCGATCGTCGCACAGGGTAACGAGGGTTTCACCACGTCAAGAGATCAGATCCGGCCACCCCCGGATAGGAGGAAGCCCCAAATCCGCCTAGCCGACCGAGCTGTAGGCCACTACACCCCGCAGCAGGGCGTCGACGGCCTTGCGAGCGTTGCGGGCCACCGTGCTGCCGCCCTGGGAGGACGGGGGCGCCGTGGAAGCCGGGGCCGCCGCGGCGATCTGGCCGAGCACGTCGATGACCTGCTTGCACCAGCGCACGAAGTCGCCGGCCGGCATCTCCGCCTCGCGCAGCACCTCGTCCAGGCTCTTGTCGGAGGCCCACTGGTACGCGGCCCACGCGAAGCCCAGGTCGGGCTCGCGCTGCCCCACGCCCTCGGCCTGGTTGATGCGGTGCTCCTCCTCCAGCGCGTCGAGCCGGCCCCAGATCCGGACCATCTCGCCGAGGGCGGCCTTCGCCGCACCGCCGGGCACCTTCGGGGCGACCGCATCGTCGGACTGCCGCGCCTCGAACACCAGGGCCGAGACGCAGGCGGCCAGTTCGGCCGGGGTGAGGCCCTCCCAGATCCCGGCGCGCAGGCATTCCGACGCCAGCAGGTCGAGCTCGCCGTAGAGCCGGGCCAGGCGCCGGCCGTGCACGGTGACCTCGTCCTCGCGCAGGTAGTCCAGCTCGGTCAGCAGCGCGTGGATCCGGTCGAAGGTGCGGGCGATGGTGTTGGTCCGCCCCTCGATGCGCCGCTCCAGCGCCTGCGTGTCCCGCTTGAGCCGGTGGTAGCGCTCCGCCCAGCGGGCGTGGTCCTCGCGCTCGTCGCAGCCGTGGCAGGGGTGCGCCCGCAGCGCCGCCCGCAGCCGGGCGATCTCGCGGTCGTCGGCCGCGGCGGCCCGGCCGCGCCGGCCCCGCTCGCGGGTGATGTGCCCGGCCTTGGCCCGCAGTTGCGAGGCGAGGTCCCGACGGGACTGCGGGGAGCGGGCGTTGAAGCTCTTGGGGATCCGCATCCGCTCGATCGGCTCGACGGGGATCGGGAAGTCGATCGCGGCGAGCCGCTTGACCTGCCGCTCGGCGGTGAGCACCAGCGGGCGCGGGCCCTCGGCGTAGTCGTACCCGCGGTGCCCGTTGGCCCGCCCGGCGGGCACGCCCGGGTCCAGGACGAGCGCGAGCCCGGCGAACTTGCCCGTGGGCACGTGGATGACGTCGCCCGGCTTGAGCTTCTCCAGCGAGCCGGCCGCCTGCGCCCGGCGCTGGGCGGCGCCCTGCTTGGCGAGCTCCGTCTCGCGGTCCTTGAGGTCGCGGCGCAGCTGCGCGTACTCCTCGAAGTTGCCGAGGTGGCAGGTCATGCCCTCCCGGTAGCCCGTGAGGCCCTCCTCGTTGCGCTGGACCTGCCGGGAGATCCCGACGACCGAGCGGTCGGCCTGGAACTGGGCGAAGGAGGTCTCCAGCAGCTCGCGCGAGCGGTGCCGGCCGAACTGCTGGACCAGGTTGACCGCCATGTTGTACGAGGGCTTGAAGCTGGAGCGCAGCGGGTAGGTGCGGGTGCCGGCGAGCCCGGCGAGCGAGACCGGGTCCATGCCGCGCTGCCAGAGCACCACGGCGTGGCCCTCGACGTCGATGCCGCGCCGTCCGGCCCGGCCGGTGAGCTGGGTGTACTCGCCGGGGGTGATGTCGGCGTGCTGCTCGCCGTTCCACTTGACGAGCTTTTCCAGGATGACCGTGCGCGCGGGCATGTTGATGCCGAGCGCGAGGGTCTCGGTGGCGAAGACCGCCTTGACCAGGCCGCGGACGAACAGCTCCTCCACGACCTCCTTGAAGGTGGGCAGCATGCCGGCGTGGTGCGCGGCGATGCCCCGCTCCAGGCCTTCGAGCCACTCGTAGTACCCCAGGACGTGCAGGTCCTCGGCCGGGATGGAGGCGGTGCGCTCCTCGACGATCTCGCGGACCTGCACCCGCGCCGACTCGTCGTTCAGCCGCAGGCCCGCGTACAGGCACTGCTGTACGGCGGCCTCGCAGCCGGCCCGGCTGAAGATGAAGTTGATGGCGGGCAGCAGGTCGTCGTTGTCGAGGCGGGCGATGACCTCGGGGCGGCCGGGGGTCCAGATGCGGCCGCGGGAGCGGCGCTCGCGCTCGCGGTCGGCCTCGCGGACCATCTTGCCGCGGCGCCGGTCCCTGGGGTTGTAGGTGCGGGTGTTCTCCTCGCGCGCCATGCGCAGCAGGTCGGGGTTGACCTCGCGGCGCGCGGAGCCGCGGCCTCCGTGGTCGGACTCCTCCTCGAAGAGGTCGTAGATCCGCCGGCCGGCCATGACGTGCTGCCACAGCGGGACGGGCCGCTCCTCGGAGACGATGACCTCGGTGTCGCCGCGGACGGTGTCCAGCCAGTCGCCGAACTCCTCCGCGTTGGACACGGTGGCGGAGAGCGACACCAGCGTCACGGACTCGGGGAGGTGGATGATCACTTCCTCCCACACGGCCCCGCGGAACCGGTCGGAGAGGTAGTGCACCTCGTCCATCACGACGTAGCCGAGGCCGAGCAGCGACTGGGAGCCCGCGTAGAGCATGTTGCGGAGCACCTCGGTGGTCATGACGACCACGGGCGCCTCGGAGTTGACACTGTTGTCGCCGGTCAGCAGCCCCACCTTCTCGGGGCCGTAGCGCTTGACGAGGTCGGCGTACTTCTGGTTCGACAGGGCCTTGATGGGCGTCGTGTAGAAGCACTTGCGGCCCTGGCCGAGGGCCAGGTGCACGGCGAACTCGCCGACGATGGTCTTGCCCGAGCCGGTCGGGGCGGCGACGAGCACGCCCTTGCCGGCTTCCAGTGCCTTGCACGCCTCGACCTGGTAGCCGTCGAGGTCGAAGTCGTACATCTCGCGGAAGGGGGCCAGGGCCGTGGCCTCTTCTGCGGCGCGGATCCGCGCAGCGGCGTACCGCTCGGCGGGTGAGAGTTCTTCGGTCATCTTGTTCTCGAGCCTACCCGCCGCCTCCGACAACAGTCTCGATCTTTATGGCCGGCCGCCCGGGGCCCGGGGCCGGGCCCGCTGCCGGGGCTTCGGGGCCCCCCGGGCCTACGCCAGGACCCGTACGGCCGCCGGTACGCACTCGGCGGTCACCGGCAGCGGCCCGACGGGCTCGCCGTCGGCGTAGGCGGTCAGCCCCGGGGCCTCCAGGGCGACCTTCGCGGCCCGGTGGACGGTGACCTTGGGGTGGGCGAGGTGGGTGCCCTTGTAGACCTGCGGGAACACCGTGAGGAGGGTGGCCCGGCTGCAGTCCCCGACGACCACGACGTCGAGCAGCCCGTCGTCGGGCAGGGCGTCGGCGCAGATCCGCATGCCGCCGCCGTAGGAGGTCCCGTTGCCGACGGCGACCAGGGTGGCCTCGGTCTCCAGCGGGGGGCCGTCGTCGAGGGTGATCCGGTACGGGAACGGCCGGAAGGCGGCCAGCTCGGCGAGGATGGCGAGGTCGTACTTGAACCGGCCGGCGGGCAGCCGCATCCGGTTGCCCCGGTCGTTGACCCGCGAGTCGAAGCCGGAGCACAGCACGGTCCCGTACCAGGTGCCGTCGCCCACGCGCCCGAGGTCGATCTCCCGGTGGCGGCTCTCCTTGAGGGCCTCGGCGGCCAGCCGGCCCGCTTGGGCGGGCTCCCGTACGGGCAGCCCGAGCGCCCGGGCGAAGTCGTTGCCGGTGCCCACGGCGACCACCCCGAGCGGGACGGGGGTCCCGGCCAGGGCCTGCAGGGCCAGGGAGACCACCCCGTCCCCGCCGACGGCGATCACCGCGCCGGTTCCCTCGCGGACCGCGGCCCGCAGCCGGGCCAGCGCGTCCTCGGCGTCGGTGCCGACGACGGTCCGGACGTGGAAGCCGGCGGCCCGGAGCGCGGAAGCGGCCGGCTGCGCGGCGTGCGCGCCCCGGCCGCGTCCGGCGGTGGGATTGACGAAGAGGGTGATCTCAGCGCTCATCACCCACCGGAATGTACCTGTCAGGTGGCGTCGTCGTAACCGTTGATCCGTCCGCGGCCGCCGTCGGACTGCTCGGGCAGGGCGGCCGGCGCCTGGATCTCCTCCACCGAGCCGATCGCGGCGGGGGTGAGGTCCAGCTCGGAGGCCTCGTCGTCGTCGAGCAGCGCATCGGGGTTGTTGCGGCGGCGCCTGCGGTCGTTGACCAGGCAGATGCCGAGGGCGATGAAGTAGAGCGCGACGATCGGGGCGGCCAGCGAGAGCATGGTCAGCGGGTCGCCGGTCGGGGTGGCGAACGCCGCGAAGATCGTGATGCCCAGGACCATGCCGCGCCACCAGCCGGCGAGCCGCTTGGCGGTGATGACCCCGGTGAAGTTGAGCAGGATCAGCAGCAGCGGCAGCTCGAAGGCGAGGCCGAAGACGACGACCATGCGCGTCACGAGGTCGAGGTAGTCGTCGACCGGGAGCAGGTTGCGGGCGTTCTCGGGCGTGAACTCGAGGAGGATCGTCGCGGTCTGCGGCAGCAGCTTGTACGCGAGCACCGCGCCGGCGCCGAAGAGCGGCGCGCCGACGGCGACGAAGCCCATGGCGTACTTCTTCTCGTGGCTGTGCAGGCCCGGGGCGACGAAGGCCCACAGCTGGTAGAGCCACACCGGGGCGGAGACGACCACGCCGGCGGTGAGCGAGACCTTCAGTGCGATCGAGAAGGGCGCGATGAGGCCGTTCACGGTCATGTCGGCGCAGGGGCGGCCGTTGCGCTGCGAGACCACGCCGTCGGTGCAGCCGACGGAGTCCAGCATCGGCTTCAGCATGAAGTCGATGATCTGCTTGTAGTAGAAGGCGGCGAGGATGGTGATCACGAGGATCGCCAGGACCGACTTCAGCAGGCGGTTTCTCAGCTCACGCAGGTGCTCGACAAGAGGCATCCGCCCTTCGGCGTCCTTCTCCTGCTTGCTCGGCTTTTCCTGCTTGCGGGCAGACTTGAGCAACCCACGTCCCTTGTCTCGTTGCAGATGACCGTGTGACCGTGACCGTGGCCGTCATCGCGGCCGCGGATGCGCGACCGCGTGCGCCGACCGCGGTCGGATCCGTGGTTCAGCCCTGGGCGGTGTGGTTCGGCTCGCCGACCGGACGGGATCCGGTCACGTCGCCGGGCGCGGCCTTGATGGTACGCGGCGCGGCCTGCTGCGGCGCCGGGTCGGCGACGCGCGCGGCGTCCTCCGCGGCGCTCTCGCTCTTCATGGCCTTGGCCTCACTCTTGAGGATGCGGGCCGACTTGCCGAGGGAGCGGGCCATCTCGGGGAGCTTCTTCGCACCGAAGAGGAGCACGATGACAGCGATGATCAGAAGGATCTCGAGGGGCTTCAGATTGCCGATCATGTGTGTCTTCCTTCTCACCGAAACGGCTGGTTGTGGTAGCGCTGAGACGGACCGTGATCAACGGGCCGCTCCAACGATCGTAACCCCCGGGGGTTAACGCCCGGCAATCCCCCGGGGTGTTCCATCTTGCGCGAGACTGCGACAGACGGTACGGGGGACATCCCATACTCTCCACATATCGGCGGGATCTCCGCGCGATATCGGCCGATCCGCCGGCCGGAGGGATCAGGGCCGCACGGTGCTGCCCGCCCGGGCCAGGTCGGTGGCCGCGCGCTCCAGGTCGCCGGAGGCCTCCGCGATCATGCGGCTGGCCCGGTCCACCTGGCCGGACAGCCGCCGGACCTCGACGAAGACCCGCACGGCCAGGACGGCGAGGACGGTGAGCCCGAGGAATCCCAGGGCGATTGCGAGCATCGGCCACAGCATGGGAGGAGCCTAGGCCACCGGCCGGCTCAGATGCTGCGCAGGGTGCTCACGCCGCCGCCGGTCAGGAGCTCCACGATCCGCTCACCGGCCGGTTTGCGGACGGCCGCGGCGCACGCGGGACAGGTGAACGAGTAGAAGGTGGTCCGCCGGCTACCGCCGATGACCAGCCGCAGGGCGCCCGCGTCCAGCTCGAAGCGGGCCCGGCAGTCGGGGCAGGCCGCCTTGAAGGTGACCGGCCCGCCCGACGCGGACCGTGTGTGCGGCCCCGCGGCGGTGCCGTGCGCACCCCGCGGCCCAGACATTGGCGACATCCTCGGCGCTCCCCTCGGCCCATGTCCTGCAACGGTGGCGGCCGCCTCCGGCACGGCTGCGGCCGCCTGCTCCCCTGCTCCCCTGTCCCGCCCCTGCTGCCCGTACCGCCCGGCTCAGCCCGCTTCGCCGTACCCGGCCAGCGCCTCGCAGGCCGCCTGCCGGGCGCTCTCGGCGAGCTCCGCGGGCGCGACGATCCGGCCGTCGCGGCCCAGCCGCAGCGCCAGGCGGCGCAGCGAGCCCGGGTCGGGGCTGCGCAGCGTGATCCGCAGGCCGCCGTCGGGCAGCTCCTCGGCGCTGTCGTGGGGGTAGTACTCGGCGACCCAGCGGCCGGCCGGGCCCACCTCGACGACGACCTCCGGGTCCTCGGCGGCCGGCTGGACGAGCCCCACGGACAGGTCGCGCGGCTCGATGGCGGGCGGCTCGGACCGCTCGTCCAGCAGCCGGATCTCGGCGACCCGGTCGAGGCGGAAGGTGCGCCGGGCCTCGGAGAGGTGGCACCAGCCCTCGAGGTAGGTGTGGCCGACGGTGAAGAGCCGGATCGGGTCGACCTTGCGCTCGGTGAGCTCGTCGCGGGCGGGCGAGTAGTAGCGCAGCCACAGCCGGCGGCGCTCGGCGATGGCCCGGTCGACGTCGGCGAAGACCCCGCCCTCGGCCTCGAAGGTCACCGACAGCCGGGAGCTGGCCCCGGCCGCCTCCCCGGCGGCCGCCTCCAGCTTCGCCGTCGCCCGCACCAGCGCGTCGCGGTCGCTCTCGCGCAGCCCCGGCAGGGTGGCCACGGCGCGGGCGGCCACGAGCAGGGCGGTGGCCTCGTCGGCGGCCAGCCGCAGCGGCTCGGCGGTGGACTCGCCGGACGCGTCGGCGTTGTGCCACCAGATGCGCTCGCCGTCGGTGTCGATGTCGAGGAGGTCCCCGCCGCGGAAGCTGGTCCCGCACATGGGCAGCACGTCGAGGTCGGAGATGAGCTCGTCCTCGGTGATGCCGAAGGCGCGGGCGACGTCGGCGACGTGCGCCCCGGGGCGCTCGCGCAGGTACGTCACCAGGGACAGCATCCGGCGGGTCTGGTCGATGGCGTTGGCGGCCATGCTGGTGGTTCTCCCCCTCAGGGCACGTGGTGACACGGTGCGGTGTGCGGTTGGTGCGGATCGCGGCGCGTCCGCGGGCCGGGCGGCGCCCGGCCGCTGCCCCGGCCGGGCCGGGGCCGGGCGGGGCTCAGCCGCCGGCGACGGCGCGCAGCCGGTCCACCACGTCCGCCCGCAGGTCGGCCGGCTCCACCACGACGACGTCGGGGCCGAACTCCACGAGCCAGGCGTCCAGCCCGTGGCCGTAGGGGATCTCCAGCTCGTCCCAGCCGTCGGTGCCCTCGCGCACGGCGGTGGCCTTGGCCCGCAGCGGGTAGCCGGCCCCGGCCCGCAGCCGGATCAGGGCGGAGCGGTCGGCGCTCTCCCCGGCCCACCCGGCCACCGTCTCCCGCACGGTGACGACGTCGGGGACCTCGGCGGTGTACTTGCCCGCCCGGGAGCGGACCTTGCCGGTGATGCGGGAGAGCCGGAACACCCGCTCGGCGCCGCGCTCGCGGTCGTAGCCGGCCAGGTACCAGTGGCCGCGCCAGCACTCCAGCGCCCACGGCTCGACCTGGCGGGTCTCGGGGCGGGCGGCGGTGGACTTGCGGTAGTCGAAGACCACGGGCCGGCGGTCGCGGCAGGCGAGCATCAGCGGCTCGAACGCGGCCTCGTGGACCGGGATGCGCGGCTCGATGGCGCTGTGCTGGCCCCCGTAGAGGTCCCCCGCCTCCGGCATGCCGCCGGCGCGCAGCTTCTGCAGGGCGCCGCTGGCGGCTCCGGCGAGGCGGGCCTGCTGCCAGACCTTGGCCGCCAGGCCCAGGGCGGCGGCCTCCTCGGCGTCCAGGGAGACGGGCGGCAGCCGGTTGCTGTCGCGGCGGGCGAGGTAGCCGGTCTCGCCCTCCAGGTTCTCCACCGTCTCGATGACCAGGCCGAGTTCGCGCAGATCGTCCTTGTCCCGCTCGAACATGCGGTTGAAGGATTCGTCGTTGCCCGCTTCCATGTACGCCTCGATGGAGCCGCGCAGCTCGCGCTTGCTCAGCGGCCGGCGGGTCCCCAGCAGGCACAGCGCCAGATTCATCAGCCGCTCGGCCTTGGCAATCGCCATCGACGCCCTTCCGCCCTTCTCCCCTGGCACGACACGCACGACGTGCACGACGCACACGAGTTGCACGTCCGTGACCGTTGACCGTACCGCCCCGGCGCGCCCGGACAAAAGCGAGGGCCCCCGCCTCACGGCGGGGGCCCTCACGGCATCAGCGGACGGAGGGTCAGCCGACGCCCATCAGGTCGCAGACGAAGATGAGCGTCTCGCCCGGCTTGATGGCACCGCCGGCGCCGCGGTCGCCGTACGCGAGGTGGGCGGGGATCGTCAGCTTGCGGCGGCCGCCGACCTTCATGCCCTGGACGCCCTGGTCCCAGCCCGGGATGACCTGGCCGATGCCCAGGATGAACTCCAGCGGGGCGCCGCGGTTCCAGGAGGCGTCGAACTCCTCGCCGGAGGAGAAGGCCACGCCCACGTAGTGCACGGAGACCTTCTTGCCGGCCTCGGCAACGGCGCCGTCGCCCTCCCAGATGTCCTTGATGACGAGGTCGGCCGGGGCCGGGCCCTCGGGGAAGTCGATCTCGGGCTTGCTGAGCTCGTTGCTCACGGAACTGCTCCTCATAACGTGCGAATCATGGGTCCCGTACGGCGGAGGGCCGGAGGGGACAACCGGGACAGTCTTACATCACCGCGAGGATGTCGAGGCTGAAGACCAGCGTGGAGTTCGCCGGAATCGTCCCCTGCTCCTTGTCGCCGAAGCCCTGGTCCGGCGGGATCACCAGCAGGATGCGGCTGCCGGCCTTCTTGCCGATCAGGCCCTCCTTGAGGCCCTTGACCGAGATCTCACCGATCGGCCAGGTCACCGTCTGGTCCGTGGCGTACGTGCTCTCGAAGGTCTTGTCGTCCTTCCACGTCTTGCCGTGGAACTTCACGATGACGCTGTCGGAGTCCTTCACGGCCGGGCCGCTGCCCTCCAGGACGTAGTTCGACACCAGCTTCGCCGGCGGGTTCACGTCCTTCGGCACGGTCACGGAGACCTCCTTGCCGTCCGTGTTCGTCCCGACCTTCGGCAGGTCCTTGTCCTCCTGCGGGACCTCCTTGCCCGTGGCCGAGACCGGGACGCTGGTGCCCTTGACGATGTCCACGACGAAGACCAGCGTGGCACCGCCCTTGATCTTCGGCGGGGAGCCCTGGTCGCCGTAGCCGAGCGCCGGCGGGATCACCAGCTCCACGCGGCTGCCGACCTTCTTGCCCTCCAGGCCCTGGTCCCAGCCCTTGATGACCATGCCCGCGCCGACGGTCACGTCGAACGGCTTGCCCTTGCCGAAGCTCTGGTCGAAGGGCTCCTTGCCGTCCCACACCTGGCCGTAGTAATTGACCTGGGCGACATCGCCCTTCTTCAGCACCGGGCCCGTGCCCTCGGTGACGGTCACGGCCTTCAGTTCCTTCGGCGGGTCGCCCTTGCCCTGGGACAGGGTCGGGGTCTCCCCGAACTTGGCGCCCTTGGTGATCGCGGGCACCCCGTTCTTCATCTCGGCGGAGTCGGAGCCGCTGTCGCCACAGGCTGCTGTCGACAGCAGCAGAAGGGGTACGACAAGCAGGCCGGCAAGTCGGCGCACGTGTTCCTCAGATCTCAGACGGCTGGCGGTCGTCGCCACTCTAAGCCGTGCCGAGGGCCCCGTACGAGATCCGTACGAGGCCCTGGCCAAGATCGGCGGTATGTCACATGCCGGCGATCAGCTTCTCCACCCGGTCGTCCACCGCCCGGAACGGGTCCTTGCACAGCACCGTCCGCTGCGCCTGGTCGTTCAGCTTCAGGTGCACCCAGTCCACCGTGAAGTCCCGCCGCTGCTCCTGAGCCCGGCGGATGAAGTCGCCGCGCAGCCGCGCCCTCGTGGTCTGCGGAGGCACCGACTTGCCCTCGAAGATCTTGAGGTCGTTGCAGATCCGCTCCGCCTGCCCCTTGCGCTCCAGCAGGTAGTACAGACCGCGCCGACGGTGGATGTCGTGGTACGCGAGGTCTATCTGGGCGACCCTCGGGTTCGACATCGTCATCCCGTGCTTGGCCCGGTACCGCTCGATCAGCTGGTACTTCATCACCCAGTCGATCTCGGTGGCGATCCGGTCCAGATCCTCCGCCTCGATCGCCTCCAGCGTGCGGCCCCACAGCTCCAGCACCCGCTCCACCGTGCCGGTACGGATACCCCGGCGCTCGGCGAAGTCCACGGCCTTGTCGTAGTACTCCCGCTGGATCTCCAGCGCAGAGGCCTCCCGGCCGCTCGCCAGACGCACCTTGCGCTGCCCCGTGATGTCGTGGCTGACCTCGCGGATCGCCCGGATCGGGTTCTCCAGGGTCAGGTCCCGCATCACCGTGCCCGCCTCGATCATGCGCAGCACCAGGTCGGTCGCCCCGACCTTGAGCAGCATCGTCGTCTCGGACATGTTCGAGTCGCCGACGATCACGTGCAGGCGCCGGTAGCGCTCCGCGTCCGCATGCGGCTCGTCGCGCGTGTTGATGATCGGACGCGAGCGCGTCGTCGCCGAGCTGACGCCCTCCCAGATGTGCTCCGCACGCTGGCTCACGCAGTACACCGCACCCCGCGGCGTCTGGAGCACCTTGCCCGCACCGCAGATCAGCTGGCGCGTGACCAGGAACGGAATCAGGATGTCCGCGAGGCGGGAGAATTCCCCGTGCCGCGCCACCAGATAGTTTTCGTGGCAGCCGTAGGAGTTGCCGGCCGAGTCGGTGTTGTTCTTGAAGAGATAGACGTCGCCCGCGATTCCCTCCTCGTGCAGGCGGCGTTCGGCGTCGACGAGCAGGCCTTCGAGAATGCGCTCGCCGGCCTTGTCGTGGGTGACCAGTTCGGTCACGTTGTCACATTCGGGAGTTGCATATTCCGGATGCGAACCCACATCGAGGTACAGGCGGGCACCGTTCCGCAGGAAGACATTGCTGCTGCGGCCCCATGACACGACACGGCGGAAGAGGTAGCGCGCCACTTCGTCAGGAGACAGTCGGCGCTGTCCCCTGAACGTGCACGTGACGCCGTACTCGTTCTCCAGCCCGAAAATGCGGCGGTCCATGACTGAACATTACGCCTTCTGCCCTCTTCTGAAACCGGGTTCGAGAACGCCGTCTCGATCAGTTCCCGACGAGCTGCCCGTCCGCACCCTCCCGGGCCGCCGCCGCAGAGCCCGTCACCGTCCGGGTCCGCCCGGGAGCAGCGAGGATCCGCTGAGTACCCATCAGGACCAGCAGGGCCGCCGCGCCCGCCCCGCACGCCACGCCGAAGCCCCACGCCGTACCGCCCAGCTCCACCGCCGGACCGGCCACCGCCGTACCCACCGCCGCACCGACACCGAAGAAGGTCACCAGCCACGAGAAGGCCTCCGTCACCGTGCCCGCCGGAGCATGCCGGTCCACCACGATGAACGCACACGCGATCGTCGGCGCCAGGAACACCCCCGCCAGCGCCGTCAGGGCCGTCATGGCCACCGGCCCCGGCGTCAGCAGCAGCGGCAGGTACCCCAGGGCCAGCAGGCCCACCAGCAGCCGCAGGCGCCGCTCCGGCGCGCCGCTCCACTGCCGTGCACCATAGAACACCCCGCCGACCAGCGCACCCAGCCCCAGCGCCGCCATCAGCCAGCCGTAGACCGACTCACCGCCGTTGCCGTCCGAGTACGCCAGACCCGCCACCGTGATCGAACCCAGGGCCAGACCCACGAAGAAGAAGGCCCCCAGCAGCGCCAGCAGCCCCCGCGAGCGCAGGGCACCCAGCCAGTGCGCCTCACGCGGCTCCGAGCGCCAGGTCCGCGAGGGCTCGCTGAGCACCACCGACAGCGCACCGAGCACACCCAGGGCGTTGATCACCAGCAGTGCGCCGGCCGGGCTGGACAGGGCCACCGACACCGTCACCACCAGCGGACCGACCGTGTACATGACCTCCTGGGCCACCGCATCCAGCGCGTACGCCGCGTGCACGCGCTCCTCCCGGCCGCCCAGCACGCTCGGCCACAGGGCCCGCAGACCGCCCTCCAGCGGCGGCGAGAAGAAGCCCGCGACCACCACGGCCCCGTACGCCGCCCCGGCCGACCCGGTGCCCGCCAGCGCCAGCCACGCCATGCCCAGCGCCGAGACCACCGCCGCCGGCAGCTGCACCCGCGGCTGGCCGTACAGGTCCACCGCACGCCCCAGCAGCGGCTGGCCCACCGCATTGGCGAAGCCGTACACCGCCGCCAGCGCCCCCGCGAGGCTGTAGCTGCCGCCCCCGGCCCGCACGAACAGCACGATCGCGATCGCCGCCGTCGCGTTCGGCAGCCTGCCGACCAGCGTGCCCGCCAGCAGCCGCGCCGCATGCCGGGTCCTGAGCAGCTCCGCGTAACCCGCGGCCATGTCCGCCCCCTTCTTGCCCGGACCCTGCCGGGGGTAATACGTATAACTAGCGACGTCATACGTACCATGGCACCCGGGCAGGGGTCCACCCGGAACACCACCCCCACCCCTACGACCTCGTACTTCAGGAGCCCCGTGTGACGAGACCCACCAGCCGCGACGTCGCCGGCGCAGCCGGGGTCTCCCAGGCCACCGTCTCCCTCGTCCTCGGCGGCAAATGGCGCGGCCGCGTCTCCGAACGCACCGCCGCCCTCGTCCGCGAAACCGCCGAAACCCTCGGCTACCGCCCCAACCTCGCCGCCCGCAACCTCCGCCTCGGCAGCACCCGCACCGCCCTCCTCGTCGTCCCCGCCCTCACCAACGAATTCTTCGCCCGCGTCTACACCGGCGCCGCCCGCATCGCCTCCGACCACGGCTTCGGCGTCGTCCTCTACCCCTCCCCCGACGGCACCGGCCCCGCCCGCGACCCCTTCCCCTCCGCCCGCGCCGCCCTCGACGGAGTCATCGCCTCCTCCATGGCCGCAGCCGCCCTCGACGCCATCGGCGGCAACGGACTCCCCCTCGTCATGCTCGACAGCGACCCCACCGCCGGCCAGGCCGCCGCACACGTCAACCTCGCCATGGCCGACGGCATGCGCCAGGCCGCCGAACACCTCCTCGGCCTCGGCCACCGCCGCATCCTCCACCTCGCCGCGGACATCGACACCTGGACCTTCCACGTCCGCGCCCGAACCCTCGCCACCGTCCTCGGCCCCCACGCCGAGCTGCGCACCGCACGGGCCGCCCTCACCGTCGCCGACGCCCTCACCGCCACCGAGGCCGCCCTGACCGCCCCCGGCCCCCGCCCCACCGCCATCGTCTGCGACGACGACATCCTCGCCGCCGGCGCCTGCAAGGCCGCCCGCCGCCTGGCCCTGCGCGTCCCCGAAGACCTCTCCGTCACCGGCGTCGACGACCTCGCCCTCGCCACCGCCGTCGAACCCGAACTCACCACCGTCCACCTGCCCGCCGAACGCGTCGGCGAACAGGGCATGGCCGCCCTCCTCGCCGTCCTCGAAGGCACCCCCTGGACCGCCCCCGACATCCCCGTCGAACTCGTCGTCCGCGCCTCCACCGCGCCGCCCCCGCCGCCGGCCCGGCCCTGACACACGAAACCGCCCCGACCCGCCTCACAGGGAGACGGACCGGGGCGGTCCCTTCGTACGCGAACGCGGCCCTACTCGGAATCCTCCGGAGCCTCGTCGTTGGACACGGCATCGGCCTGCGCCGCCGCCGGAACATCCGGCTCCAGCAGCCGCGACAGCTGCCGCCCCCGGATCCGCTTGAACTTCCGCTGCTGCGACCGCGTCCGGTCCAGCACCGCAACCTCCAGCCGCTCCGCCGGAATCGTCTTGTCCGCACCGTTCGCCTGGCTCGACAGCGCCTGCACCGCCAGCTTCAACGCCTCCGCCAGCGTCATCCCCTCCCGGTGGCGCTGGTCCAGGAACGTACTGATCTGCTCCGCATTCCCGCCGACCGCGACCGAGCCGTGCTCGTCCACGATCGAACCGTCGTGCGGCAGCCGGTAGATCTGGTCCCCCGCGGCGGTCGCACCGACCTCCGCCACGACCAGCTCCACCTCGTACGGCTTCTCACCGGCACTGGAGAAGATGGTGCCCAGCGTCTGCGCGTACACGTTCGCCAGCCCACGGGCCGTCACATCATCGCGATCGTAGGTGTATCCGCGCAGATCCGCGTACCGCACACCGCCGATCCGCAGGTTCTCGTACTCGTTGTACTTGCCGGCGGCCGCGAAGCCGATCCGGTCGTAGATCTCGCTGAACTTGTGCAGCGCGCGGGACGGGTTCTCGCCGACGAACACGATGCCGTCGGCATACTGCAGCACCACGAGGCTGCGGCCGCGGGCGATGCCCTTGCGGGCGTATTCCGCCCGGTCGGCCATCGCCTGCTGCGGGGAGACGTAGAACGGAGTCGACACCGGCTGACCGTCCCTTTCTTCTGGGCTCCTGAGGGGCTGTGACTGATCAGAGCAGGGCGGCGCGCGGGCCGTCCGGCTCCTGGAGGCGGCGGTCGGTGACCTTGCGGGCGAGAGCCTGGGACTCCTCCTCGGTCAACCGCCGGAAGCCCTCGTCGGTGATGACGGTGACGATCGGATAGATGTTGCGGTAGAGGTCCGGACCGCCGGTCGCCGAGTCGTCGTCGGCCGCGTCGTACAGCGCCTGCACGACCAGCGTGGTGGCCTGCTCCTCCGTCAGGTCCGGCCGGTACAGCTTCTTCATCGAGCCCCGCGCGAAGATCGAGCCCGAACCGGTCGCGGCATAGCCGTGCTCCTCGGAGCGGCCGCCGGTCACGTCGTACGAGAAGATCCGGCCCTTCTCTTTGGCCTCGTCGTAGCCCGCGAACAGCGGCACCACGGCGAGCCCCTGCATGGCCATCCCCAGATTGCTCCGGATCATGGTCGAGAGCCGGTTCGCCTTGCCCTCGAGGGAGAGCGTCGCGCCCTCCACCTTCTCGAAGTGCTCCAGCTCCAGCTGGAACAGCTTCACCATCTCCACGGCCAGGCCGGCGGTGCCCGCGATGCCGACCGCGGAATACTCGTCCGCCGGGAACACCTTCTCGATGTCCCGCTGCGCGATCATGTTGCCCATCGTCGCGCGGCGGTCACCGGCGAGGACGACCCCGCCGGGGAAGGTGACGGCCACGATGGTCGTGCCGTGCGGCGCCTCGACGACCCCCTCCGGGAGCTGCCGGTTGCCGGGCAGCATCTCGGGCGCGTGCGCACCCAGGAAGTCCATGAAGGACGACGACCCCGGCGTCAGGAAGGCTGCCGGCAGCCGCCCCGTGTTACGAGTGTTGGCTTCCACGCGTTCCCTCCAAATATTCGGCGGCCCGACGCATGCGGGCAGGATTGTCCTTCAAGAGCCCAATGCCTACGTTGCAGTTCAAGCACAGTACGCCACGGACCCTACCCGTCGAGTGGCAATGATCCACATGCACTGCCGGAGCGCAAAGACAGACAGAGCAGACGCCGCCTTGCGCAGCGATCATTTCGTCGCGCTCAGCCGCGGTGATGCCGTACGAGCGCTTGAGATAGAGGGCACGCCCCTCAATCGCCCGACACGCCTTGCAGCGCGTAGACAACCCGTCGGAAGCCGTCTTGTTCCGGTCCCATTCCGCATGGGGCTTGATCTCTCCGCATTGTCGGCAGTGCTTGTACCCGGCTGCGGCCTTGACCAAGGGACGGACATTCCTACCCTTCGCCTTCTGCCGCTCCTGGTGGTACTCAGCCGCACACGGCCTGCAGTAGCACTGCAGGCCGTCCCGCGCAGCACGGTTGGCGGCGAAGGCCTCAGGCGGCTTCGTCTCCCCACAGCGAGGACACCGCTTCCCAGGCTTCGACACTCACCCTCCCCGAGCCCGTCACCTTCGATTCGAAGGTGAAATCACTCACCACCCTTTTGAACGAATGACCTCACGAAGTCCTCGGCGTTCTCTTCGAGCACATCATCGATTTCGTCGAGTACGGAGTCGACGTCGTCGGAGAGCTTTTCCTGTCGTTCCTTGAGGTCGGACTGTGCTTCCGCGGCCTGCTCCTCGACCTCCTCGGTCGAGCGAGTGGCCTTCTGCTGTCCGCCGCCGGTGTCCTTGGTCGCCATGTCTACCTCACCCCGCTCGGTTCGCACGCTCGTGACGAGGGACCCCGGGATCGGGATCCCTCAAGATCAGACCCTACGTCGGACCCTACAAGGAGGGCCCGGGGTTCCGCCCGGCACTTTCATAACGTCCGGGTGTTCCCATGATTCCCGGGGGCGGGGGTTTTCAGGCCCCCGCGGCGCCCCGGAAGTGTGCTCAGTCCACTGCGGTCAGTTCCCGCTCAGTACCCGCACCAGGTCCTCCGCCGTGCGGCAGCGGTCCAGGAGCTCCTTCACGTGCTTGCGGGTACCCCGCAGGGGTTCCAGGGTGGGGACCCGCTGGAGGGAGTCCCGGCCCGGGAGGTCGAAGATCACCGAGTCCCAGGAGGCGGCGGCCACGTCGTCCGCGTACTGCTCCAGGCACCGGCCCCGGAAGTAGGCCCTGGTGTCCTCCGGCGGCTTGCCGGCGGCCCGCTGCACGGCGGACTCGTCCACCAGCCGCTTCATCTTCCCGCGGGCCGCCAGGCGGTTGTACAGGCCCTTCTCGGGCCGTACGTCCGCGTACTGCAGGTCCACCAGGTGCAGCCGGGCGGCGTCCCAGTCCAGGTTGTCGCGCCTGCGGTAGCCCTCCAGGATCTCCCGCTTGGCGATCCAGTCCAGCTCCCCGGAAAGGCTCATCGGGTCGCTCTCCAGCCGCCCCAGCACGTCCTCCCAGCGCGAGAGCACGTCCTTGGTCTGCTCGTCCGCGTCGGAACCGAAACGCTCCTCCACGTACTTCCGCGCCAGCTCGAAGTACTCCATCTGCAGTTGTACGGCGGTCAGCGTGCGGCCGCTGCGCAGCGTGATCAGGTGGCGCAGGTCCGGGTCGTGGGAGACCTGGTGCAGGGTGCGCACCGGCTGTTCCACGGCCAGGTCCACGGTGATGAAGCCGTCCTCGATCATGGACAGGACCAGGGCCGTGGTGCCGAGCTTGAGGTAGGTGGAGATCTCGGAGAGGTTGGCGTCGCCGATGATCACGTGGAGGCGGCGGTACTTCTCGGCGTCGGAGTGGGGCTCGTCGCGGGTGTTGATGATGGGCCGCTTGAGGGTGGTCTCCAGACCGACCTCGACCTCGAAGTAGTCGGCGCGCTGGCTGATCTGGAAGCCGTGTTCGCGGCCGTCCTGGCCGATGCCGACGCGGCCGGCGCCGGTGACGACCTGGCGGCTGACGAAGAAGGGCGTGAGGTGGCGGACGATCTCCGAGAAGGGGGTTTCCCGCTTCATCAGGTAGTTCTCGTGCGTGCCGTAGGAGGCGCCCTTGTTGTCGGTGTTGTTCTTGTAGAGGTGGATCGGCTGGGCGCCGGGCAGCTGGGCGGCCCGTACGGCGGCCTCGGCCATGATCCGCTCGCCGGCCTTGTCCCACAGGACGGCGTCGAGGGGGTTGGTGATCTCCGGGGAGCTGTATTCGGGGTGGGCGTGGTCGACGTAGAGCCGTGCGCCGTTGGTCAGGATGACGTTGGCCAGGCCGATGTCCTCGTCGGTGAGCTGGCTGCTGTCGGCGGCCTCGCGGGCGAGGTCGAAGCCGCGGGCGTCCCGCAGCGGGTTCTCCTCCTCGAAGTCCCAGCGGGCGCGTCGCGCCCGGTGCATCGCCGCCGCGTAGGCGTTGACGATCTGGGACGAGGTGAGCATGGCATTGGCGTTCGGGTGACCGGGGACGGAGATCCCGTACTCCGTCTCGATTCCCATTACTCGCCGTACGGTCATGCGGCCCTCCTTGCCCGGCGGCGCCCCCGTTCGGGAGCGGCGCTCAAGTACCGCTGGTGGTCCGGTGCGTGTGCGGTGCCCGTCCCCGCACTGCGGATGCGGCGGTACGGATGAGCCTAGAACCACTCCGCGACCGGTGGGGAGATCATTTCCGTCATTGACTTCGCCCTGTCACGGCCGAAAAGCGGTCGGTAAAGCAGTCGGCTGCGGGTGCCGGTGAGGGCACCCGCAGCCGCCCTCGGATCAGAGGTACTGACCGGTGTTCGCCACCGTGTCGATGGAGCGTCCGGTGTCCGCGCCCTGCTTTCCGGTGACGAGGGTGCGGATGAATACGATCCGCTCGCCCTTCTTTCCGGAGATCCGGGCCCAGTCGTCGGGGTTGGTGGTGTTGGGCAGGTCCTCGTTCTCCTTGAACTCGTCCACGCATGCCTGGAGGAGGTGGGAGACGCGCAGGCCCTTCTGGTTGTGCTCGAGGAAGGCCTTGATGGCCATCTTCTTGGCCCGGTCCACGATGTTCTGGATCATGGCTCCGGAGTTGAAGTCCTTGAAGTAGAGGACTTCCTTGTCGCCGTTGGCGTACGTGACCTCGAGGAAGCGGTTCTCCTCGCTTTCGGCGTACATCTGCTCGACGACGGTCTGGATCATGCTGTGGACGGCGACCTCGGGCGAGCCGGAGTGCTCGGAGAGGTCGTCGGCGTGCAGCGGGAGGGATGCCTTGAGGTACTTGGCGAAGATGTCCTTCGCTGCCTCGGCGTCGGGGCGCTCGATCTTGATCTTCACGTCGAGTCGGCCGGGCCGCAGGATGGCCGGGTCGATCATGTCCTCGCGGTTGGAGGCGCCGATGACGATGACGTTCTCCAGGCCTTCCACGCCGTCGATCTCGGCGAGGAGCTGCGGGACGATGGTGTTCTCCACGTCCGAGCTGACGCCGGATCCGCGGGTGCGGAAGAGGGATTCCATCTCGTCGAAGAAGACGATGACGGGGGTGCCCTCGCTCGCCTTCTCGCGGGCGCGCTGGAAGACGAGGCGGATGTGCCGCTCGGTTTCGCCGACGTACTTGTTGAGGAGTTCGGGGCCCTTGATGTTCAGGAAGTAGGACTTCCCGGCGGACTGCCCGGTCACCTCGGCGACCTTCTTGGCAAGGGAGTTGGCGACGGCCTTGGCGATGAGCGTCTTGCCGCAGCCGGGCGGGCCGTAGAGCAGGATGCCCTTGGGCGGGCGCAGTTCGTGTTCCTTGAAGAGGTCGGGGTAGAGGTACGGGAGCTCGACGGCGTCGCGGATCAGCTCGATCTGGTCGCCCAGGCCGCCGATCTTGTCGTAGTCGATGTCGGGGACCTCTTCGAGGACGAGGTCTTCGACCTCGCTCTTGGGGACGACCTCGTAGACGTAGCCGGAGCGCGGTTCGAGGAGCAGGGCGTCGCCGGGGCGGATGGTGATGTCCAGCAGCGGCTCGGCGAGCCGTACCACCCGCTCTTCGTCGGTGTGGCCGACGACCAGGGCGCGCTCGCCGTCCTCGAGGATCTCCTTGAGGGTGACGATGTCCCCGGCCCGTTCGAACTCCATGGCCTCGACCACGTTCAGGGCTTCGTTGAGCATGACCTCCTGGCCGCGCCGGAGGTCTTCCGGCTCGACGCTGGGGCTGACGTTCACGCGGAGCTTGCGGCCGCCGGTGAAGATGTCGACGGTGCCGTCCTCGTTCGCCTGCAGGAAGACACCGAATCCGGCCGGCGGCTGTGCGAGCCGGTCGACTTCCTCCTTGAGTGCGACGATCTGGTCGCGGGCCTCACGGAGGGTATTTGCCAGTCGTTCGTTTTGTGCGGAGACGCCGGCCAGGTTTGTCTGGAGCTCGACGATCCGCTCTTCGAGAATCCTCGTGTGTCGCGGAGAGTCGGCGAGCTTTCGTCGCAGGACGGCGATTTCCTGCTCGAGATAGGCAACCTGGCCGGCGGGGTCGTCGGACCCCCGCCCCGGCCGGATGCCGCGGTTGATGTCGTCGTCGTGGGCTGCCACGGTCCTCACCTCCTCCAAGGGGAGCTGGACGCTTCCTGACCCTACCTGGGCTGGTGGTGATTGAAACCCCTAGATCACAAAGACGGTAGGGGTGTGTCCGATCTTCACCCTTGCGTACTCCCTCACGCCAGGGAAATACCCACCCTTCAACATCGGAAAGCGGCCGGTTGTAAGGTCGAGGCGTTCAACACCCGCCAGGGGTCGCGCGACTTGCCGCGCGGAGATGGCGGGAAGGGATCACTCAGGGCAGGGAACGGCAGGAGATATGACCGTGCAGCAGGAGGCAACCGCCGGGGGCGCTGCCGGCGCCGGGCAGGCGGGCGAGTCGCTGGAGGTCTGGATCGATCAGGACCTGTGCACCGGCGACGGGATCTGTGTGCAGTACGCGCCGGAGGTGTTCGAGCTGGACATCGACGGTCTGGCGTACGTGAAGAGCCCGGAGGACGAGCTGCTGGTGGACCCGGGGGCGACCACTCCGGTTCCGCTGCCGTTGCTTCAGGACGTGGTGGATTCGGCGAGGGAGTGCCCGGGCGACTGCATCCATGTAAGGCGCGTTTCGGACGGTGTCGAGGTGTACGGCCCGGACGCCGAGTAGCGGTTCAAACACTCCCGGCGTCTGAGTTCGTCAGCTCCTGGCGGAATTTTCCGCCGGTCCAGCGCCACTTGGCGAGCTGTTTCACGTCGGGGCTGTAGCGGGGCACCTGGGGCGAGGAGTAGCCCAGGAGTCGTGCGGTGACGATGCCGTCGCGCACGGTGAGGTCGGTGGCGGTCTGTCGGCGGCCGGCTTCGAGGAGGGTGGCGACGATGCGGGGTCGGGCGCCGGGGGTCTTGTCCTGGGCGAGGACGTAGAGCGTGTGGGGCGGGGTGCCGGAGCCGGCGTCGCAGCGGACGGCGGCGACGGTTTCGGGGCGTCCGTCGCCGTCGAGGTCGCCCTGGGCGGTGGCGGTTACGGCCACCGGGAGGCCTTTGCAGTCCAGCGGGTAGGTGACGTCGGCGGCGTCGGGGGCTTTGGCGCGGGGGGTGTCGGCTGCTCCGGGGCCGGCGGCCGGTGCGGAGGCGGCTGCGGGGTCGGCGGCGGTGGCGGTGGCGTGGGGCTGGAGGAGTCCCGCGCCGGCTATGACGGCGGCCATGGCTGAGGCGGTGGCGAGCCAGTGGACGGGCCGGGGGGTGCTGTGGGCCAGTTCGGCGGCGAGTTCCGGCGCGGCGGTGCGGTGCGGCACGCGGGGTGTCTCCTGTACGGGGGTGACGGGGCGCCAGCATCGTGCCACACCTCACACGGAGGTGGAACGGGTGGGTCCGCGCCGGGGGCGGTGGGCACCCGGGCAACGAGAAGGCGCTGCGGTGCAGTTCCCGCCGGGTTCGGGGGAACTGCGCCGCAGCGCCTGTGGGTTGCCTGGGGGGCGGTCCGGGCGGCTGGTGGTCAGCCGCGGTCGCCGGAGCGTCCGGAGCCCGAGCCGGGGCCTTCGTAGTCCTCGCCGTAGGCGCCCTTGGCGGGTCGGCGCCGGCGCATGGGGGGTTCGACGCCGTCCGCGAGGCGGCGGGCGGTGACGAGGAAGCCGGTGTGGCCGATCATCCGGTGGTCGGGTCGGACGGCGAGGCCTTCGACGTGCCAGTTGCGGATCATCGATTCCCAGGGCTGCGGTTCGGCGAAGCAGCCGATCTCGCGGATGGACTCGACGGTCTTGGACAGCTGGGTGGTGGTGGCCACGTAGCAGCAGAGGATGCCGCCGGGGACGAGGGCCTTGGAGACGGCCTCGAGGCACTCCCAGGGGGCGAGCATGTCGAGGATGACGCGGTCGACGTCGGTGTCGGACAGGTTGTCCTGGAGGTCGCCCACGGTCAGCTGCCACGCGGGGTGCGGGCCGCCGAAGTAGCGCTCGACGTTGTCCTTGGCGATCTCGGCGAAGTCCGCGCGGCGCTCGTAGCTGTGGAGCATGCCCTGGTCGCCGATGGCGCGCAGCAGGAAGCTGCTCAGGGAGCCGGAGCCGACCCCTGCTTCCACGACGCGGGCGCCGGGGAAGATGTCGGCGAAGGCCAGGATCTGGCCTGCGTCCTTGGGGTAGACCACGGCGGCGCCGCGGGGCATGGACAGGACGTAGTCGGGGAGCAGGGGGCGCAGCGCGAGGTACGCGACGTTCCCCGTGGTACGGACAACACTGCCCTCGGGAGCGCCGATCAGCTCGTCGTGGGGGAAGGAACCCTTGTGGGTGTGGAAGTTCTTCCCGGCTTCGAGCGTGAACGTGTAGTGGCGTCCCTTGGGGTCGGTGAGCTGGACCTGGTCCCCGACCTTGAAGGGCCCGCGACGGCGGGCGGCACCGGTCGGTTCGGACATGTGACCAGTGTATTGGCTTCAGGAGCGGGGCCGTGCCATGGCCTTCACGAAGGCCTTTTCGACGTCGAGGGCGGAGAGGACGCCGTAGACCTCGCCGGCGGGTTCGAGGACGAGGTATTCGGTGGCGGGGGTGGCGCGGAGGTGGTCGAGGAGTTCTTCGCCGGCGAGCTCTGCGGAAACCTTCATTCCGTCGGTGAGGTCCTGGGCGAGGGAGCTGACGGCGATCCAGGGGCGGCGGTGTTCGGGGACGGAGGCGAGGGCGCTCTCGCGGACGATGGCGGTGGGTTCGCCGTGGCCGTCGACGACGACGATGGCGCGGGCGCCGTAGGCGTTGGCGCGGCGCAGGGCTTCGGAGAGGGGGGTGGTGTTCTCGACGGGGACGGCGCGGCGGGTGAGGGTGCGGGCGCGCAGTTCGGGGAGGTGTTCGCGCAGGCGGGCCATGCGCAGGCTGTTGCCGGCGCCGGTCCAGATGATGGCGGCGAGGATCGCGGCGAGGAGGGCGTCCATGACGGTGTCCATGCCGCCGGTCTCGTCGGTGCCGCTGCCGAGGACGCCGGTGTGGGTGAGCAGGGGCAGGCCGAGCAGGACGGTGACGGCGAGGCCGCGGCCGACCCAGGCTGCGGCGACGGTGCCGGTCATGGGTTTGCCGGTGATGCCCCAGATGACGGCGCGGAGCATGCGGCCGCCGTCGAGGGGGAGGCCGGGCAGGAGGTTGAAGGCGGCGACGAGCAGGTTGGAGATCATCAGGCCGGCGAGGAGGACGCCGGGGACGGTGGCGGGGTCGACGGCGTTCATGCCGAGGTAGAAGGCTCCGGCGAGGAGGAGGGAGAGCAGGGGGCCGACGAAGGCGAGGACGAATTCGCGGCCGGGGGTCTCGGATTCCTTCTCGATCTCGGAGACGCCGCCGAAGAACTGGAGCTGGATGCGGCGTACGGGCAGGCGGAAGCGGAGGGCGGCGACGGTGTGGGCGAGTTCGTGGACGAGGACGGAGGCGTAGAAGGCGACGGCGAAGAAGAGGGAGACGAGGTAGCGGGCGGGGCCGAGGTCGGGCAGGACGCGGTCGAGCCGGTCGCCGAAGACCCAGGTGATGAGGGCGGCGACGAGGAACCAGCTGGGCGAGACGTAGACGGGTACGCCGAAGGGGCGGCCCATGAGGAGTCCGCCGCCCGGTCCGGGGCGTTTGCCCGCGCGGTCGCCGGTGTCGTCGGTGTCTGCCACGGATGTCCTTCGTTCGGTGCTGTCCGGCGGGGTGCGGCCGGCGGGTTCTTCCAGTGTGGTCCACGGGGGCGCCGGGTGCGGCGGTGGCTGGGTGGTAGCGGGGTGTGATGCTCCGATCATGCAGTGTGCGGGTGCTCGGCGTCGATGGTATGTGCGTGGGTGTCCGTGGCGGGCCGTAGGGTTTTGTGCATGACGACGAGCCCCGGTCCCCTGTCGGGCGCGGCGGAGACCGGTGTGGCGCCGGCTGCGCTCGCGCCTTCTTCGCTGTCGCCCTCGCGTGCGAGCGATTTCATGCAGTGTCCGCTGCTGTACCGGTTCCGGGTGATCGACCGGCTGCCGGAGAAGCCCAGTGCGGCGGCGACGCGGGGCACGCTGGTGCACGCGGTGCTGGAGCGGTTGTTCGACCATCCGGCGCAGGAGCGGACGGCGGTGCGGGCGAAGGCGCTGGTTCCGGGGCAGTGGGACCGGCTGCTGGAGGCGAAGCCGGAGCTGTCGGAGCTGTTCCCGGGCGGCGAGGAGGGCGCGGCGGGGCTGGCGGGCTGGCTGGCGGAGGCCGAGGCTCTGGTGGAGCGGTGGTTCACGCTGGAGGATCCGACGCGGCTGGAGCCGGTGGAGCGGGAGTTCTTCGTCGAGGCGGAGCTGGAGTCGGGGCTGCGGCTGCGCGGGATCATCGACCGGGTGGACGTGGCGCCGACGGGTGAGGTGCGGATCGTCGACTACAAGACGGGCAAGGCGCCGCGGCCGGAGTACGCCGAGGGTGCGCTGTTCCAGATGAAGTTCTATGCGCTGGTGGTGTGGCGGCTGAAGGGCGTGGTGCCGCGGCGGCTGCAGCTGGTGTATCTGGGCAGCGGGGACGTGCTGACGTACGACCCGGTGCCGGCGGATCTGGAGCGGGTGGAGCGCAAGCTGTTGGCGCTGTGGGAGGCGATCGAGGAGGCGACGGCCAGCGGGGAGTGGCGGCCGCGGCCGACGAAGCTGTGCGGTTGGTGCGACCACCGGGCGGTGTGTCCCGAGTTCGGCGGGACTCCCCCGGCATATCCTCTGATGATCATGCCGAGGGGGGCTGCCGGAGAGGCCCGTCCGGCGGAGTCCTGATCACCCGGTCAGGGCAGAATGGGTGGCGTCCGCCGTGCCGCCGTACGAATACGAGGTGTCCCCTGTGGCGATCCGCGTCCTGTTGGTCGACGACCAGCCGCTGCTGCGCACCGGTTTCCGGATGATCCTGGAGGCCGAACAGGACCTGGCGGTGGTCGGGGAGGCCGGCGACGGTCTGCAGGCGCTGGAGCAGGTGCGGGCGCTGCAGCCCGACGTGGTGCTGATGGACATCCGGATGCCGCGGATGGACGGGGTGGAGGCGACCCGGCAGATCACGGGTCCGGGGCGGGACGGTCCGGCGAAGGTGCTGGTGCTGACCACGTTCGATCTGGACGAGTACGTGGTGGAGGCGCTGCGGGCGGGGGCCAGCGGGTTCCTGCTGAAGGACGCTCCGGCGAACGAGCTGGTGCAGGCGATCCGGGTGGTGGCGGGCGGCGAGGCGATGCTCGCGCCGAGCATCACGCGGCGGCTGCTGGACAAGTACGCGGGGCACCTGCCGTCGGGTGAGGAGCGCGTCCCGGACACCCTCGGCTCGCTGACCGAGCGGGAGGTCGAGGTGTTGAAGCTGGTGGCGCGGGGGCTGTCGAACGCGGAGATCGCGGCGGACCTGTTCGTGAGCGAGACCACGGTGAAGACGCACGTGGGGCACGTCCTGACGAAGCTGGGGCTGCGCGACCGGGTCCAGGCGGCGGTGTACGCGTACGAGAGCGGTCTGGTGCGGCCGGGAGCGGCGCAGTAGCCGCCGGGTTCGGATACGGGTCCGCCCCGGCACCTTTCGCGGGTACCGGGGCGGAGCTGTGTCCGGGGCGGCTGAGCCGAAGGGGCGCGCCGTGCTGCCGGGGTCCTCGCGCGGAGGAACGTGAGGTACGAGCGTTCTGAGCACGTGGACCCCGGCAGCACGGCACCCGGCGCCCCGGAGGCGAAGCCGCCCCCAAAAGAGGGGCCGTCAGCCCTTGCTGATCTCCCAGAAGCGGAAGACGGTGGAGGCGTCCAGCGACCACTGCAGGCCGGTCACGTTCTGGCGGGTGACCGCGTACTGCTTGCCCTGCCACAGCGGCAGGATCGGGACCTCGTCGGCCACGATGTCCTGCAGGCGGTTGTAGTCGGGGCCGGCCGCGGTGCGGTCGGACTTCGCGGAGGTCGCCGGGATGATCGTCCCGGTGATCTCCTTGTTGTCGTAGTTGTTGTTCAGGACGTTGTTCGGCCCGAAGAACGGCTGCGTGAAGTTGTCGGCGTCCGGGTAGTCGGGGACCCAGCCCTTGACGTAGACGCCGTACTTGCCGGCCTCGATGTCCTTCTCGTACTGCTCGTACTCGACGGACTTGACGTCGGCCTCGAACAGGCCGCTGTCGTTGAGCTGCTTGGCGACGAGCTGGACCTCCTGGTCCGTCGCCGGGCCGTAGCGGGCGGGCGTCGAGTACAGGGTGATCTTCACCTTGTCCTTGATGCCGGCCGCGCGCAGGACGGCTTCGGCCTTCTTCGGCTGCGGCGAGCCGCCGTAGCGCTCGAAGAAGGGGGTGGTGTGCGAGCCGATGCCGGCCGGGACGATGGAGTACAGCGAGGTCGCGGTGCCCTCGTAGACGTCCTTGACGAGCGCTTCGCGGTCCACGAGGAAGGCGATGGCCTTGCGGACCGGGAGCTTGCCGGCGGTCTCGTCCTTGACGTTGAAGACGAGGTGGTGGACCTCGGCGCCGGTGCCCTGGACGACCTCGATCTTGTTGTTGCCGGTCTTGGTGGAGGACAGGCCGGCGATGTCCTTGGCGGCCAGGCCGCGGTAGGCGAAGTCGACGTCGCCGTTCTCGAGGACCTTCTTCAGGGCGGCCTGGTCCTGGTTGAAGAACTTCAGCGTGACGCCGGTGTTCTTCGCCTTGGCCTTGCCGCTGTAGGAGTCGTTGACCGAGAAGTTGGCGCTCTTGTCGTTGATGGAGTCGAGCTTGTAGACGCCGGAGCCGATGGCCTTGCCGTCGGTGCGGAGCTTGTCGGCGGGGTACTCGGCGTGGTCGACGATGGAGCCCGCGCCCGAGGCGATCTTGCTGGGGAAGGTCGCGTCGGACGTCTTGAGGCGGAAGACGACGGTCTTCTCGTCGGGGGTGTCGATGCCGGCGATCGAGGACAGCACGACGGACGGGCCGTTGGCGTCGTTGATCTTCAGCGTGCGCTCGAAGGAGAACTTGACGTCCTGCGAGGTGAGCGAGTGCCCGTTGGAGAACTTCAGGCCCGGGCGCAGGGTGCACTTGTACACCTTGCTGTCGCCGCCGTCGAAGGCGCAGGACTGCGCGGCGTCGGGCTCGGGGATGGTGCCGCCCTTGGGGAAGCTCAGCAGCGACTGGAAGACGTTGTTGAAGAGCAGCCAGGAGCCCGGGTCGTAACCCGAGGCGGGGTCGGTGGACTTCACCTTGTCGGATATGCCCATGACCACGCCCTTGCCGCCCTCGGCGGCCGGGCCATCGGTCGAACCGCAACCGCTGAGCAGCGCGGCGGCGGTGGCTGCGCCGAGCGGGGCTGCGAGCCACTGGTTACGTCTCATCACGCGAACGTCCTTATCGGTCTTACTGAATCGTTGCGCCGGCCTGCGACACCCGCCGCCGGTCCTGCCGGTCTCAGCCGCTTACGCCTCGGCCGAGCTCCCACAGCTGGAGGTCGGAGATGGCGTTGACCGACCACTCCACTCCGGTGATCCCGTCGCGTGCGGCGACGTACTGCTGGCCCTGCCACAGGGGCAGGACGGGCACGTCCTCGGCGACGATGTCCTGCATCTCCGTGATCGCGGGGGCGGCGACGTTGCGGTCGGCGGCCTTGCGGGACTCGGGGATGAGCTTGGTGCGCACCGTGGTGTTGGCGTACGGCGTGCCCAGGAAGTTGTCCTGCTCCAGGAAGGGAGCGAGGAAGTTGTCGGCGTCCGGGTAGTCGGGGAACCAGCCGAGCCCGTAGGCGGCGTAGTCGCCCTTCTTCTGCGCGGGCCGGAACTCGGTCCAGTCGTTGCCCTGGACGGTGATGTCGAACAGCTGGGTGGAGTTCAGCTGGTTCTTCAGGATCTCGAACTCGGCGGCGGTGCCGTCGCCGTAGTGGTCCTTGGTGTAGTTCAGCGTCAGCTTGACCGGGGTCTTGATGCCGGCGTCCTTCAGCAGCTGGGCGGCCTTGGCGGTGTTGGCGTCGCCGTACTTGTTGCGGAAGGAGTTGACGTGGCCGGTGACGGTGGTGGGGACCAGCGAGTACAGCGGCTGGGCGGACTTGCCGTACACCTTGGAGATGAGGGCGCTGCGGTCGACCGCGGCGGCGAGGGCCTGGCGGACGGCCTTGTCCTTGACGGCGGGGGCCTCGGTGTTGAAGCCGATGTAGCGGATCTCCAGGCCGGGCATGGGGACCAGCTTGACGCCCTTGGGCGGGTTGGCGGAGAGCTCGGTGATCTGGGTGGGCGCCAGGGTGCGCGAGACCATGTGGATGCGGCCTTCGCCCAGCGCCTTGACCATGGCGGCCGAGTCGTTGAAGGTGCGCAGTTCGATCTTGTCGTTCTGCAGCTTGAGGTCGCCCTTGTAGTTCGGGTTCTTGCTGAACACCGCGCGGACGAGGTGGTTGCCCTTGACTTCGGCCTTCATCGTGTACGGGCCGGAGCCGTCGACGGCGAAGCCCTCGCGGAGCTTCTTGGCGTCGTAGGTCTTCTGGCTGACGATGCCGGCGGCCGGGGTGGAGAGCTTGTACGGGAACGTCGCGTCGGGGGTCTTCAGGTGGAAGACGACGGTGTCGGCGCCCTTGACCTCGACGGTGTCGAGGGTGGACAGCAGCGAGGAGGGCCCGTTCTCGGCGTTGATGGAAAGGACGCGGTCGATGGAGAACTTGACGTCCTTGGCGGTGAGGGGCTCGCCGCTGGCGAACTTCAGGCCGGGGCGCAGGGTGCAGCGGTAGCTCTCGTTGCTGCTGTCGGTGAAGTGGCAGGAGGAGGCCGCCTCGGGGACGGGCTGGCCGCCGCCGCGGGGGGTGTGCATCAGGGTCTGGACCGTCTGCCGCAGGACGTTCCAGGCTCCGGCGTCGTAGGCGTACGCCGGGTCGAACGGTGCGGGGGCGTAGTCCGCCGCCTCGTACCGGTCGGTGGTGCCGACGACGATCGCTCCGGTTCCTGCTCCTCCGCCCGTCGCGCTGCCGCAGGCGGCGAGCGAGGGGGTGAGCAGTCCGGCCGCGGCCGTCAGCACCAGGGTCTTGCGGTTCATGCTGGAAGTACTCCCTTGACCGGCACTTGTTCAAAGCGGCGTAGAGGGCACTTCGCGGCGGTCGCCCGTTCAGGGCGGAACGATCGGGCCGGTTTTGTGACGATCGGTCCACACGGTCCCGGCACAGGGGTATGTGTCCGGGACTGCTGCGGTGCGGAGTGCCCGCGTCGACATTAGTGGCCTTGGACGGGATGGCTTGAACTGGCAGGACTTGGGGTGTAATCGCACGGTGATGGGAGCGGACTGCCTGTCAGGGCGGGGGTCATCACAGATGCGGGCAGGAGATCATCAATCCGGACACAAGGGAAGCCTGCGGGGTCCCTGTACAGGTCCGTAGGGGGCTTTGCGGGTGACAAAGGTCACCCGACTCAACTGCCACGGAAAGGATGGAATTTCGGCCCCCGCCCCAATGAACGGAAGATCCTTCCGCGGGATTCCCATGGAACGGGGGTTCCGTTCGGCACGCAGCGTGTGCGGTCAGTTCATCGGAGTGATGAGCGAGCGCAGGAACGGAAGGTCGACGTCCTCCAGGGAGCGCACGACGGTCCGGCCGGGGGCGGGCGGGATGAGGCCGACCGAGGGGACGGCGACGACCCGGCAGCCTGCGGCCTCCGCCGCGGCCACGCCGGTGGCGGTGTCCTCGATGACGGCGCAGCGCGAGGGGTGCGCGCCGAGGCTGCGGGCGGCCAGCAGGTACGGGTCGGGGTGCGGCTTGGTGCGCGGGACCTCGTCACCGGCGACGGTCATGGCGAAGCGCTCGGGGCCCAGGGAGCGCAGGACCCGGTCGATGACGCGGCGGTGCGAGGCGGAGACGAGGGCGGCGGGCACGTTGTGCCGGGCCAGCTCGGACAGCAGCCGTTCGGCTCCGGGCATGAGGGGGACCCGGTCGGCGATGCGGGCCTCGAAGCGCTCGTTGAGCAGCACCGTGAGCTCGGTGAGGTCGATCTCGGCGCCGGTGGCCTCGATCAGGAAGCCGGCGCTGCGGCTCATCGGGCCGCCGACGACGATGTCGCGCCAGGCCTCGTCGAGCCGGTGGCCCATCTCGGCGAAGACGTCGACCTCGGCCTCCCACCAGAAGCCCTCGGTGTCGACGAGGGTGCCGTCCATGTCGAGCAGCACCGCCTGGAGGGCCGAGCCGTCGGCCGTGCGGGTGACGGAGACGGGAACGGTGCTGGTCATGCGCACACCTCTCGTGGGGAGCGAGAAGGCCGGCCGCCTTCCCGCGGGGCGATTCCCCCCGGGGAGCAGGCGACCGGCCTGTATGGGACCGACCAGTGTACGTCGATCAGGCTCAGCGTGCGTTGAAATACTTCGCTTCGGGGTGGTGGATGACGATCGCGTCGGTGGACTGCTCCGGGTGGAGCTGGAACTCCTCGGAGAGGTGGACGCCGATCCGCTCCGGCTGGAGCAGGTCGGCGATCTTGGCGCGGTCCTCCAGGTCGGGGCAGGCGCCGTAGCCGAGGGAGAAGCGGGCGCCGCGGTACTTGAGGTCGAACATGTCCTGGACGTCGGCCGGGTCCTCGCCGCCGAAGCCGAGCTCGGCGCGGACACGGGCGTGCCAGTACTCGGCGAGGGCCTCGGCGAGCTGGACGGACAGGCCGTGCAGCTCGAGGTACTCGCGGTAGGAGTCGGACTCGAAGAGCTTGGCGGTGGCCTCGCCGATCTTCGAGCCGACGGTGACGACCTGCAGGCCGACCACGTCGGTCTCGCCGGACTCCTCCGGGCGGAAGAAGTCCGCCAGGCACAGGCGGCGGCCGCGGCGCTGGCGCGGGAAGGTGAAGCGGGTGCGCTCGTTGCCCTGCTCGTCCAGGAGGATCAGGTCGTCGCCCTTGGAGACGCAGGGGAAGTAGCCGTAGACCACGGCCGCCTCGAGGAGGTTCTCGGTGTGGAGCTTCTCCAGCAGGCCGCGCAGGCGCGGACGGCCCTCGCCCTCGACGAGCTCCTCGTACGTGGCGCCGCCGGCGCGGGCCTGCTTCAGCCCCCACTGGCCCTTGAACAGGGCGCCCTCGTCCAGCCAGGAGGCGTAGTCCTTCAGCGGGATGCCCTTGACGACGCGGGTGCCCCAGAACGGCGGGGTGGGGACGGGGTTGTCCGTGGCGACGTCGGAGCGGCCGCCCGGCTCCTCGGGCTCCTGCACGGTCGGCAGCGGGGTCTCGCGCTTGGGGACGCGGCGCTGCTTGAGCTCGGGCAGGGCGGCGCCGGGGACGCCTCGCTTGACGGCGATCAGGGCGTCCATCAGGCGCAGGCCCTCGAAGGCGTCGCGGGCGTAGCGGACCTCGCCCTCGTAGATCTCGTGGAGGTCCTGTTCCACGTACGCGCGGGTGAGCGCGGCGCCGCCGAGGATGACCGGGTAGTCGGCGGCCAGCTTGCGCTGGTTGAGCTCCTCCAGGTTCTCCTTCATGATCACGGTGGACTTCACGAGGAGGCCGGACATGCCGATGACGTCGGCCTTGTGCTCCTGCGCGGCTTCGACGATCGCGGAGACGGGCTGCTTGATGCCGATGTTGACGACGTTGTAGCCGTTGTTGGACAGGATGATGTCGACGAGGTTCTTGCCGATGTCGTGGACGTCGCCGCGCACGGTGGCGAGCACGATGGTGCCCTTGCCCGAGGCGTCGGACTTCTCCATGTGCGGTTCGAGGTAGGCCACGGCGGTCTTCATGACCTCGGCGGACTGCAGCACGAACGGCAGCTGCATCTGGCCGGAGCCGAAGAGCTCGCCGACGACCTTCATGCCCTCCAGGAGGGTTTCGTTGACGATGTCGAGGGCGGGGCGGGCGGTGAGGGCCTCGTCGAGGTCCGCCTCCAGGCCGTTCTTCTCGCCGTCGATGATGCGGCGCTGCAGGCGCTCCTCCAGGGGCAGGGCGAGGAGCTCCTCGGCGCGGCCGGCCTTGAGGGACTTGGTGTTGACGCCCTCGAAGAGGGCCATCAGCTTCTGCAGCGGGTCGTAGTCGCCCTCGCGCCGGTCGTAAATGAGGTCGAGGGCGGTGGCGACCTGCTCCTCGTCGAAGCGGGCGATCGGCAGGATCTTGGAGGCGTGGACGATGGCGGAGTCCAGACCGGCCTTGACGCACTCGTCGAGGAAGACGGAGTTCAGCAGGACGCGGGCGGCGGGGTTCAGGCCGAAGGAGATGTTGGACAGGCCGAGGGTGGTCTGTACGGCCGGGTGGCGGCGCTTGAGCTCGCGGATCGCCTCGATGGTGGCGATGCCGTCCTTGCGGGACTCCTCCTGGCCGGTGCAGATGGTGAAGGTGAGGCAGTCGATGAGGATGTCGGACTCGTTGATGCCCCAGTTGCCGGTCAGGTCGGCGATGAGCCGTTCGGCGATGGCGACCTTGTGCTCGACGGTGCGGGCCTGGCCCTCCTCGTCGATGGTCAGCGCGATGAGGGCCGCGCCGTGCTCCTGGGCCAGACGGGTGACCTTGGCGAAGCGGGACTCGGGGCCGTCGCCGTCCTCGTAGTTGACGGAGTTGATGACGGCGCGCCCGCCGAGCTTCTCCAGGCCCGCCTGGATGACGTCGACCTCGGTGGAGTCCAGCACGATCGGCAGGGTGGAGGCGGTGGCGAAGCGGCCGGCCAGCTCCTGCATGTCCGCGACGCCGTCGCGGCCCACGTAGTCCACGCACAGGTCGAGCATGTGCGCGCCCTCGCGGATCTGGTCGCGGGCCATCTCCACGCAGTCGTCCCAGCGGGCCTCCAGCATGGCCTCGCGGAACTTCTTCGAGCCGTTGGCGTTGGTCCGCTCGCCGATCGCCATGTACGAGGTGTCCTGGCGGAAGGGGACCGTCTGGTACAGCGAGGAGGCGCCGGGCTCGGGCCGGGGGTCGCGGGCGACGGGGGCGGTGCCGCGGACGCGTTCGACGACCTGGCGCAGGTGTTCGGGCGTGGTGCCGCAGCAGCCGCCGACCAGGGAGAGGCCGTACTCGCGGACGAAGGTTTCCTGCGCGTCGGCGAGCTCGGCGGCGGACAGCGGGTAGTGCGCGCCGTCCTTGCCGAGGACGGGCAGGCCGGCGTTGGGCATGCAGGACAGCGGGATGCGCGCGTTGCGGGCCAGGTAGCGCAGGTGCTCGCTCATCTCGGCCGGGCCGGTGGCGCAGTTCAGGCCGATCATGTCGATGCCGAGGGGCTCCAGGGAGGTCAGCGCGGCGCCGATCTCGGAGCCGAGCAGCATGGTGCCGGTGGTCTCGACGGTGACGGAGCAGATGAGCGGGACGGAGACGCCGAGCGCCTCCATGGCGCGCCGGGCGCCGATGATGGAGGACTTGGTCTGCAGGAGGTCCTGGGTGGTCTCCACCAGCAGGGCGTCGGCGCCGCCGGTGATCAGGCCCTCGGCGTTGACCTGGTAGGCGTCGCGGATGGTGGTGTAGTCGATGTGGCCGAGGGTGGGCAGCTTGGTGCCGGGGCCCATGGAGCCGAGGACCCAGCGCTGCTGCCCCGTGGCGGCCGTGAACGCGTCGGCCGTCTCGCGGGCGATGCGGGCGCCGGCCTCGGACAGCTCGAAGTTGCGTCCGGGGATGTCGTACTCGCCGAGGGCCGTGTGGTTGGCGCCGAAGGTGTTGGTCTCCACGCAGTCCACGCCCACCGCGAAGTACGCCTCGTGGACGGAGCGCACGATGTCGGGGCGGGTGACGTTGAGGACCTCGTTGCAGCCCTCGAGCTGCTGGAAGTCCTCGAGGGTGGGCTCCTGGGCCTGGAGCATCGTTCCCATGGCTCCGTCGGCGACGACCACCCGGGTGGCGAGCGCCTCGCGGAGGGCGTCGGCCCGGGTCTGGGTGTCTGCGGGCGGGTTCGGCAACGAGGCCATGAGAGCTCCCTGGGATGCGACGGCTGTCGGCTTTGCACCCTTGCTGAATCAAGGGTGCACGCGGTCAGGGTAACCGCGCCCCGGCAACCCCGGTGAGGGCCGTCCACGTGGCGGACTGCATCCTGTGCGCGGGGGCGGCGGCAGGGGGAGTTCCGGCCGACATCGGCCTGAACAGTTGCCCAACCATGCGGGAGGTCGGCATGGGCCGATAGTGTTCAGCATTGTCGAACTACGTCAGCAGGAGGCTGCAGCCATGGCACGGAACATCCAGTCGCTCGAACGAGCCGCTGCGATGCTGCGGCTTCTCGCGGGCGGGGAGCGGCGCCTGGGCCTGTCGGACATCGCCGGCGCGCTCGGCCTGGCCAAGGGCACGGCGCACGGGATCCTGCGCACCCTGCAGGCCGAGGGCTTCGTGGAGCAGGACCCCGCCTCGGGCCGCTACCAGCTGGGCGCCGAGCTGCTGCGCCTCGGCAACAGCTACCTGGACGTGCACGAGCTGCGCGCCCGCGCGCTGGTGTGGACCGACGACCTGGCCCGGGCGAGCGGCGAGAGCGTGTACGTGGGCGTGCTGCACAAGAGCGGGGTGCTGATCATGCACCACGTCTTCCGCCCCGACGACAGCCGCCAGGTGCTGGAGGTGGGGGCCATGCAGCCGCTGCACTCCACGGCGCTGGGCAAGGTGCTCTCCGCGTACGACCCGATGGCGCACGCCGAGGCCCTGGAGGCGGAGCGCGAGGCGTTCACGCCCCGGACGGTGACCGACGGCGCGGGCTTCGAGGAGATCCTGGACCTGACCCGGGCGCGCGGCTGGGCCGCAGACGTCGAGGAGACCTGGGAGGGCATCGCCTCGGTGGCGGCCCCCATCCACGACCGGCGGCGGATGCCGGTCGGCGCGGTGGCCGTCGCGGGCGCCGTCGAGCGGGTCTGCGGGGAGTCCGGGGAGCCCCGTGCGGCCCTCGTGGCCTCGGTGCGCGACTGCGCACGGTCGGTTTCGCGCGACCTCGGCGCGGGCCGGTTCTAGGCCCTCACCGCTCCCCTCCCGGCCGCACCCGGGCTGCTTTCTGCCCTCTTTTCGCCATATCTCGGCCCTCGGATGGCTTGATTCGTTCGAACACACCGAGCGGTAACGATCCGACACTTTGGCCTGGCCAACCCTTGACGCGTTCTTCACCTGGGCGAAAAACTGCCGTGCATCGGTCGGCATTGTCGAACACCTACCGGCAATACGCGTTAGGGTGTGGCAAGGCCAAGGACCGGTGAAGCACTCACCGAGTGCGCGGACCACGGGTCAGCAGACCCGGCGTCCGCCCACCCCTGGACGTAAGACAAAGGAGTCGCGGGTGTCCAGCTCCGACATCTTCCTCGGCGAGACCATCGGTACCGCCCTGCTCACCCTGCTCGGCGGCGGTGTCTGCGCCGCCGTGACCCTCAAGAGCTCCAAGGCCCGGGGCGCAGGCTGGCTCTCGATCACCTTCGGCTGGGGTTTCGCCGTACTGATCGCCGCCTACGTCTCCGCCCCGCTCTCCGGCGCGCACCTCAACCCGGCGGTCACCGTCGGCCTCGCCGTCAAGAACGGCGACTGGAGCGACGTCCCGGTCTACTTCGCCGGCCAGCTCCTCGGCGCCATGCTCGGCGCCGTGCTGATGTGGGTCACCTACTACGGCCAGTTCCGGGCCCACCTCTCCGACCCCGAGCACATCCGTGACGCCAAGCTCGGCCCGGAGGACCCGCACCCGCACGACGTGGCCGGCCCCGTCCTCGGCGTCTTCTCCACCGGACCCGAGATCCGCAACGTGGTGCAGAACCTCGTCACCGAGATCATCGGCACCGCGGTCCTCGTCCTCGCGATCCTCACCCAGGGCCTGCAGGACGGCGGCAAGGGCCTCGGCGTCATCGGCGTCCTGATCACCTCCTTCGTCGTCGTGGGCATCGGCCTCTCGCTCGGCGGCCCGACCGGCTACGCCATCAACCCGGTCCGCGACCTCGGTCCGCGCATCGTCCACGCCCTGCTGCCGCTGCCCAACAAGGGCGGCTCCGACTGGGGCTACTCCTGGATACCGGTGGTCGGCCCGCTCGCCGGCGCCGCCCTCGCAGGCGGTCTGTACAACATCGCGTTCGCCTGATCAGCTACCGGCCGCGTTCGTAAGATCCGCACCGCCTACTGGTTCCGCACCACAGACCTCCCAGGAGCAGCCACCATGACCACCAGCACCGGCCCGTTCATCGCCGCGATCGACCAGGGCACCACCTCCTCCCGCTGCATCGTCTTCGACCGCGACGGCCGCATCGTCGCCGTCGACCAGAAGGAGCACGAGCAGATCTTCCCCAAGCCCGGCTGGGTCGAGCACGACGCCACGGAGATCTGGGCCAACGTCCAGGAGGTCGTCGCCGGCGCCATCGCCAAGGCCGAGATCACCGCTGCCGACGTCAAGGCGATCGGCATCACCAACCAGCGCGAGACCACCGTCCTGTGGGACAAGAACACCGGCGAGCCGGTGCACAACGCGCTGGTCTGGCAGGACACCCGCACCGACGCCCTGTGCAAGGAGCTCGGCCGCAACGTCGGCCAGGACCGCTTCCGCCGCGAGACGGGCCTGCCGCTCGCCTCGTACTTCGCCGGCCCGAAGGTCCGCTGGCTGCTCGACAACGTCGAGGGCCTGCGCGAGCGCGCCGAGGCCGGCGACATCCTCTTCGGCACCATGGACACCTGGGTCATCTGGAACCTGACCGGTGGCGCCGAGGGCGGTGCGCACGTCACGGACGTCACCAACGCCTCGCGCACCATGCTGATGAACCTGCACACCCTGGCCTGGGACGAGAAGATCGCGGAGTCCATGGGCGTCCCGCTCAACGTGCTCCCCGAGATCAAGTCCTCCGCCGAGGTCTACGGCCACGTCAAGGACGGCGTCCTCGCCGGGGTCCCGGTCGCCTCCGCGCTCGGTGACCAGCAGGCCGCCCTGTTCGGCCAGACCTGTTTCGCCGAGGGCGAGGCCAAGTCCACGTACGGCACCGGCACGTTCATGCTGATGAACACCGGCGACAAGATCATCAACTCCTACAGCGGCCTGCTGACCACGGTCGGCTACCAGATCGGCGACCAGAAGCCGGTCTACGCCCTGGAGGGCTCCATCGCCGTCACCGGCTCGCTGGTGCAGTGGATGCGCGACCAGATGGGCCTGATCAAGTCCGCGGCCGAGATCGAGACGCTGGCCTCCTCCGTCGAGGACAACGGCGGCGCCTACTTCGTCCCCGCCTTCTCCGGCCTGTTCGCCCCGTACTGGCGCTCCGACGCCCGCGGTGTGATCGCCGGCCTCACCCGCTACGTCACCAAGGCGCACATCGCCCGTGCCGTGCTCGAGGCCACCGCCTGGCAGACCCGCGAGATCACCGACGCCATGACCAAGGACTCCGGCGTCGAACTGACGGCCCTCAAGGTCGACGGTGGTATGACCTCCAACAACCTGCTGATGCAGACGCTCTCGGACTTCCTGGACGCCCCCGTGGTCCGTCCGATGGTCGCCGAGACCACCTGCCTCGGCGCCGCCTACGCCGCCGGCCTGGCCGTCGGCTTCTGGCCCGACACCGACGCCCTGCGCGCCAACTGGCGCCGCGCGGCGGAGTGGACCCCGCGGATGCCCGCCGAGCAGCGGGACCGCGAGTACAAGAACTGGCTCAAGGCCGTCGAGCGGTCCATGGGCTGGATCGACGAGGAAAACGCCGGCTGACCGCACCAGCCGACGAACCGATGAGGAGCTGAAGAGACATGAGCACCCTGCAGAGCGTCCCCGCCCTGGGAACGCACCCGACCGCCGGCTCGAACCCGGGCCGCGCCGAGACCCGTGAGCAGCTGTCGAAGGCCACGTACGACCTGCTGGTCATCGGCGGCGGAATCCTGGGCACCTCGGTGGCCTGGCACGCCGCGCAGTCGGGTCTGCGGGTGGCCATGGTGGACGCCGGCGACTTCGCCGGCGCCACCTCCTCCGCCTCCTCCAAGCTCGTCCACGGCGGCCTGCGCTACCTGCAGACCGGCGCGGTCAAGCTGGTGGCCGAGAACCACCACGAGCGGCGGGTGCTGGCCAAGGACGTGGCCCCGCACCTGGTCAACCCGCTCACCTTCTACCTGCCGGTCTACAAGGGCGGTCCGGTGGGTGCGGCCAAGCTGGGCGCGGGCGTCTTCGCCTACTCCGCCCTCTCGGCCTTCGGCGACGGCATGGGCAAGGTCATATCCCCGGCCCGTGCCGTCGCCGACAACCCCGGCCTGAAGACCGACAACCTCAAGGCCGTCGCGGTCTACTACGACCACCAGATGAACGACTCCCGCGTCGCCGTCATGACGGTCCGCGCGGCCGTCGAGTCCGGCGCCGTCGTCCTCAACCACGCCGAGGTCACCGGCCTGCGCACCACGCGCGGCCGGGTCTCCGGCGCCGAGCTCAAGGACCGCCTGGACGGCACCGAGTTCGGCATCGACGCCCGCGTCGTGCTCAACGCCACCGGCCCGTGGGTGGACCACCTGCGGCGCATGGAAGACAAGCACGCGCTGCCGTCGATCCGCCTGTCCAAGGGCGCGCACATCGTCATGAAGCGCAAGTCGCCGTGGAAGGCCGCCATGGCCACCCCGATCGACAAGTACCGCATCACCTTCGCCCTGCCGTGGGAGGACCAGCTGCTGCTGGGCACCACCGACGAGGTGTACGAGGGCGACCCGGCGGACGTGCGCGCCACCGAGAAGGACATCCAGCAGATCCTGGACGAGGCCGCCTTCTCGGTGAAGGACGCCGACCTCGACCGCTCCCTGATGACGTACGCCTTCGCCGGCCTGCGCGTGCTGCCCGGCGGCCCCGGCGGCGTGGAGAAGGCCAAGCGCGAGACGGTCGTCACCGAGGGTGCGGGCGGCATGCTGTCGGTCGCCGGCGGCAAGTGGACCACGTACCGCCACATCGGCCGCGTGGTCATGGACAAGCTGGCCAAGCTGCCGGGCAGCCCGCTGACCGACGACATGGAGCCGGTGAAGTCCCTGGTGCGCCGGGTGCCGCTGCCCGGTGTCGCCAACCCCAACGCCGTCGCGCACCGCCTCCTGGTGGACCGCGAGCCGGGCATGCGGATGGACCCGCTGACCGCCCGCCACCTGGCCTCCCACTACGGCTCGCTCGCCTTCGACATCGCGCGCCTGGCCAACGAGGACCCGGCGCTGGCCGAGCGGATCCACCCCGACGGCCCGGAGATCTGGGCGCAGGTCGCCTACGCCCGCGACTTCGAGTGGGCCGAGACCGTCGACGACGTGCTGCGCCGCCGCACGACGGTGACCATCCGCGGCCTCGACGACGACGCGGTCCGCGGCCGCGTCGAGGAGATGCTGGCCCGCAAGGCATAGCTCCGGCGCAGGTGGGGAAGAGGGGCGGTTCCGAGGGGAACCGCCCCTCTGTCGTGGGCTGTGGCAGGCGTCCCCACAAGGCTTAGGCTTTCCCACGTACACAAGGGAACTTCGGAAGGAGACCTGGGTGATCGAGCTTGAGGGCGTGCCCGAGCTGATCGACCCGGTCATGGTGGCCGCGTTCGAGGGCTGGAACGACGCGGGTGACGCGGCCTCCGGTGCGGTGGCGCACCTGGACCGGGAGTGGAAGGGCGAGGTCTTCGCGGCGCTGGACGCCGAGGACTACTACGACTTCCAGGTCAACCGGCCGACCGTGTGGCTGGACAACGGCGTACGGAAGATCACGTGGCCGACGACGCGGCTGTCCGTGGTGCGGATCGGCGGCGCGAAGCCGCGCGACCTGGTGCTCGTACGGGGCATCGAGCCGTCGATGCGGTGGCGGTCGTTCTGCAACGAACTGCTGGGCTTCGCCCACGAGCTGGGCGTCGAGATGGTGGTCATCCTGGGTGCGCTGCTGGGCGACACCCCGCACACCCGGCCCGTGCCCGTCAGCGGGGTCACCTCCGACCCGGACCTGGCGCGCACGATGGACCTGGAGGAGACCAAGTACGAGGGGCCGACGGGCATCGTCGGGATCCTCCAGGAGGCCTGCACGCACGCCGGGGTGCCGGCGGTGTCGCTGTGGGCGGCGGTCCCGCACTACGTCTCGCAGCCGCCGAACCCGAAGGCCACGCTGGCCCTGCTGAACCGGCTGGAAGACCTGATCGACATCCGGATCCCGCTCGGCGAACTGCCGGAGGACGCGCGGGCCTGGCAGCTCGGGGTGGACCAACTGGCCGCGGAGGACAGCGAGGTCGCGGAGTACGTGCAGACGCTGGAGGAGGCGCGGGACACCGCGGACCTGCCGGAGGCGTCCGGGGACGCCATTGCCCGGGAGTTCGAGCGGTACCTGCGGCGGCGGGATCCGGCTGCCGAGCCGGGGGCCGCGGGTGCGGACGGCTCGTACCTCCGGGACACCTCCTCGGGCCGTACGCGGCCCCCGCGCCGGCCGTCCGACCCCGACCAGGACACGGGCGAGGACCCGGCCCCGCCGGAGCCGCCGACGCCGTAGCGGCGGTGGCCGCTGCGCGGAGCCCCTGTCCCCTCCCCGCCCCTTCTCCCCCAGCTACCGCTGGGAGGTGCCCCCAGAAACCGGGCTCCGCCCGGACCTGTTTCGCCTCAAACGCCGGCGGGGCTGATATTTCAGCCCCG